>NZ_JBALOP010000056.1:0-51024 GCF_036962685.1 Bacillus sp. JJ1566
CGTCTTTGTGACCCACTTTGTGTGCCTAAAAAAATCGGGCGGCAAATACGCCAAGGCTCATTTTATAAAGGAGTTGATTTTTATGAAAATATTTGATGCCCATTCAGATGTTCTATATAAAATTTGGGTGGATCCAACCATTGATTTTGCAGACTCACCAAAATTACATATAACCTACAATCAACTAAGAGCTTCAGGTAGCAAGGTGCAATGCTTTGCAATCTATATACCAGAAGAAGTAAGGCCAGAAAGCCGATTTGAAGTGGCGTTAGAGATGGTAGAAATTTTTTATCAAAAAGTAATTGCTCCTTCGCCATTATTAAAAGTGGTACGAACAAGAGAGGATATCTTAGCCTTAAAAGAAAATGAAATTGGTGCATTTTTAACGCTTGAGGGCTGTGATGCAATTGATCAAAGTATAGTTAAGCTTCAAACGTTAATAAGGCTTGGAGTGTCCTCAGTTGGTTTAACATGGAATTACGCCAATTTTGTTGCAGATGGTGTAGGAGAACCTCGAGGAGGGGGACTATCTAGCTTCGGGAAAGAGGTTGTGAAGGAGCACAATAATTCATTGATATGGACAGATGTATCCCATTTATCGATTAAAGGGTTTTGGGATGTCATGGAAATAGCGGATTACCCAATTGCTTCTCATTCAAATGCTATTGCCATTTGTAATCATCGACGCAATCTACAGGATGAACAAATTCGCGCACTTATTCAAAAAAACGGCATGATTGGAATCACGTTTGTCCCACAATTTTTAAGCAATAATGATTGTGCAACAATTGATGATGTATTAAAACATCTTGACTATATTTGTGCATTAGGCGGAGAAAACCACGTTGGATTTGGATCTGATTTTGATGGAATAACTGATACAACAACCGGGCTCGAAAGCTACTCAGGATTCGATAGTCTTGTTAATAATTTGCTTAAACAGTACTCAGACAGCCAGGTGAAAAAATTCCTATTTCACAATTTTGTAGAAAATTTACCAAGATAAAAACAACCGATTTTAATGGGAATAGATTAAAAGTAATTGAAAAATAAAAAAATATGCATTTTTCTCTATAATTTGCTTACTAAGGGTTGCTTTTTTTCGTTGATAGGTCTAGAATGAAAGCGTTTAGTACATATCCAACAGTATAAATTTGGACACCTTTTTGCACTTCATTTTTGGCGATTTTCTCCCATCTTTGTAGTTGGAAAAGTCCTTTCTTTACATAATAAAATTACTACAGCTCAGTTGGAAAGTGCTATACACTTAAAAACTAAAAAATCTTATATAGAACGTATTCCAAAGGGGTGTAAGTCATGATCAATCAACTTTCGTGGAAAGTTGGCGGACAGCAAGGAGAAGGAATCGAGAGTACGGGGGAAATCTTTTCCATAGCTCTAAATCGTTTAGGCTACTATTTATACGGTTATCGCCACTTTTCATCACGAATTAAAGGTGGACATACGAATAACAAAATTCGAGTAAGTACAACTCAAGTTCGTTCAATTTCTGACGATCTTGATATTTTAGTAGCTTTTGATCAGGAAACAATTGATTTTAATTTTCACGAGTTACGTGATGGGGGAGTTGTGTTGGCGGATGCTAAATTCGGACCAACCATTCCTGAAAACACCAATGTTCATTTGTATTCTGTTCCTTTTACTCAAATTGCAACTGAACTTGGAACGTCCCTTATGAAAAATATGGTTGCGATTGGTGCAACTAGCTCATTATTAGATCTTGATTTAAGTGTTTATCTAAATGTAGTAGAAGAAATCTTTGGTCGTAAAGGTCAGCAGGTTGTAGAGAAGAATATGGAAGCAATCAAGGCAGGCAGCAAATTCCTAGAAGATCAACTTAGCGAAGACATTAAAATGAAGCTAGAAAAAGCAGACGGAAAGCAACGCATGTTCATGATCGGTAATGACGCAATTGCTTTGGGTGCTTTAGCAGGTGGGGCAAGATTTATGCCTGCATATCCAATTACACCAGCTTCTGAAATCATGGAATACTTAATTAGCAAACTACCTGAATTTGGTGGAACAGTAATCCAAACGGAAGATGAGATTGCTGCATGTACAATGGCAATTGGCTCTAACTATGCGGGCGTTCGCGCATTTACTGCTTCCGCTGGACCAGGTTTATCCTTAATGATGGAATCAATCGGATTATCAGGTATTACTGAAACTCCGCTTGTTATTATTGATACACAGCGTGGAGGCCCAAGTACAGGTCTTCCAACAAAGCAAGAACAATCTGATTTAATGGCAATGATTTATGGTACACACGGAGAGATTCCTAAGATCGTGATGGCTCCAAGTACTGTTCAGGAAGCTTTCTATGACATAATCGAAGCTTTTAACCTAGCTGAAGAATATCAATGTCCAGTTATTTTTCTAACAGATTTACAGCTTTCATTAGGTAAGCAAACAGTTGAACCACTTGATTATTCTAAGATAGAACTCAGACGTGGGAATCTAATTCTTGACGATGAATTACCAGAGTTAGAGAATAAGGAATACTTTAAGCGCTATGAAGTGACAGAGAGCGGAGTATCTCCACGTGTAGTTCCAGGTGTTAAGAATGGGATCCACCATGTAACGGGTGTTGAACATAATGAACAAGGTAAGCCATCTGAGGTTGCAAGCAACCGTAAGGATCAAATGGAAAAGCGCCTTAGAAAAATTAAAAACATTCAATTTAAGACTCCAGTTCATAAAAATGTGAAACATGAAGACGCAGACCTTTTAGTTGTTGGATTCAACTCCACTCGCGGTGTGATTGAGGAAGCAATGACTCGCCTTGAGAATGATGGTATTAAGGTGAACCATGCACAGATTCGTTTAATTCATCCGTTCCCAACTGACGAAATTTTGCCGTTAGTTCAGTCAGCTAAAAAGGTATTAGTGGTTGAGAATAACGCTACAGGTCAGCTCGCAAACATTATGAAGATGAATGTAGGACATGCAGACAAGATTACTAATTTCTTAAAGTATGACGGTAATCCGTTCCTACCTCATGAAGTTCACACAAAATGTAAGGAGTTGTTCTAATATGGCAACGTTTAAAGACTTTCGTAATAATGTAAAACCTAACTGGTGTCCAGGATGTGGCGACTTCTCCGTCCAAGCAGCAATTCAACGTGCGGCTGCAAATGTTGGCCTTGAGCCGGAACAACTAGCTGTTATATCAGGGATTGGGTGTTCTGGACGTATTTCTGGATATATCAATGCCTACGGATTGCACGGTATTCATGGACGTTCATTACCAATTGCACAAGGGGTAAAAATGGCTAACCGTGATTTAACTGTTATTGCTTCTGGTGGTGACGGAGATGGATATGCAATTGGGATGAGCCATACTATCCATGCGATTCGTCGTAATATCGACATCACATACATTGTTATGGATAATCAAATTTATGGTTTAACAAAAGGTCAAACTTCACCAAGAAGTGAAATGGGCTTTAAAACAAAAAGTACCCCGAAAGGTTCAATCGAGTCTGCACTTTCCGTGATGGAAATGGCATTAACAGCTGGGGCAACTTTTGTTGCGCAAAGCTTCTCAACGGACCTTAAAGATTTAACGGCACTAATTGAAGCTGGAATCAAGCATAAAGGCTTCTCATTAATTAACGTATTTAGCCCATGTGTTACATACAACAAAGTGAACACATATGACTGGTTTAAAGAAAACCTAATAAAACTAGCAGACGTAGAAGGATATGATCCATCTGATCGTTCAGTAGCTATGCAGACATTAATGAAGCATAACAGTCTTGTGACAGGGCTTATCTATCAAAATACAGAAAAGCCTTCCTATCAAGAACTTGTTCATGGATATAATGAAACTCCACTCGTACATGCCGATTTGAACCTTGATGAAGAAAAGTTCGATAAGCTAGTTGCAGAATTTATGTAAAATGTGAACATAACCCTACTAAGGAATTTCTCTTAGTAGGGTGTTTTGTTATGCCTTTACTCACTGTTTCTCGAATGATAAAATAATCATGTATGTCTTGGCTCTTAAAAATGTACAAATTTCTACATTTTTAACGGTTTTATTGTTTTAAATCTTGTTAAACCTTATACTAGATAAATGTGTAGGTTCCTAGCGTTAAAGATTTTTTAACTGGTAGTTTTTTTAAAAAGGAAGGAGATACCACATGAACGAAAAACAACGTCTTGAAAGTACTCAAGTAAAACCTGCGGACAAAAAATCCGAAAAGGATTATAGTAAGTATTTTCAATCCGTTTATCAGCCACCTTCATTAAAAGATGCGAAGAAACGTGGTAAAGAACAAGTCAATTACTTAAAAGAATTTTCGATTCCTGAGGATATGAAGGATGCGGGAAAAGGAAAACGCTTTTTAATCCGTACGTACGGCTGCCAAATGAATGAGCATGATACGGAAGTAATGGCCGGTATTTTTATGGAAATGGGCTATGAGCCTACTGAAAATACCGAGGATGCTGACATCATTTTACTTAACACGTGTGCAATCCGGGAAAACGCAGAAAACAAAGTATTTGGTGAAATCGGCCATCTTAAACCATTAAAACTTGAAAAACCAAATCTTTTAATCGGTGTTTGTGGATGTATGTCCCAAGAAGAATCAGTTGTTAATAAAATTCTTGAAAAACATCATTTTATTGATATGATTTTTGGTACCCATAATATTCACCGCCTTCCTCACATTGTAAAAGAAGCAATGTTTAGTAAAGAGATGGTTGTTGAAGTATGGTCAAAGGAAGGAGACATTATTGAAAACCTTCCAAAAGTACGTAAAGGAAATATCAAGGGTTGGGTCAACATTATGTACGGCTGTGATAAATTCTGTACATATTGTATCGTGCCTTATACACGTGGTAAGGAACGTAGTCGTCGTCCGGAGGATATTATTGAAGAAGTACGTCATTTAGCAAGACAAGGTTACCAAGAGATTACCTTACTAGGTCAAAACGTAAACGCCTACGGTAAGGATTTTACTGATATTAAATATGGTTTAGGAGACTTGATGGATGAACTACGTAAGATTGATATCCCACGTATTCGTTTCACAACAAGTCATCCGCGTGATTTTGATGATTATTTGATAGAAGTACTTGCTAAAGGCGGAAACCTGATGGAGCACATCCACCTACCTGTACAATCTGGAAGCTCTCAAGTTTTAAAATTAATGTCTCGTAAATATACAAGAGAATCTTATTTAGAGTTAGTTCGCAAAATGAAGGAACAAATTCCGAATGCTTCCTTTACAACTGATATTATTGTTGGTTTCCCTAATGAAACGGATGAACAATTTGAAGAAACTCTTTCCTTATATAAAGAGGTAGAATTCGATTCTGCATATACCTTCATTTATTCACCACGTGAAGGAACACCAGCTGCAAAAATGGAAGACAATATATCAATGGAAGTGAAAAAAGAAAGACTTCAACGTCTAAATGCACTTGTAAATGAGATTTCTGCAAAGAAAAACCTTGCATATCAAGATCAAATTGTTGAAGTTCTTGTTGAAGGTGAAAGTAAAAACAATCCAGATGTTTTAGCTGGATATACAAGTAAGAATAAATTGGTCAACTTCAAAGGCCCCAAATCAGCATTTGGTAAAATTGTAAAAGTAAAAATTATACAAGCAAAAACTTGGTCATTAGATGGAGAAATGATCGAAGAAGCGGTAGAGGTGAAATAAAATGGCACAATACACAAAAGAACAAATCGTTGAGCGTGCAACAGAGCTTGCAAAGATGATTTCTGAAACGGAAGAAGTTGACTTCTTTAAACGGGCAGAAGCACAAATCAACCAGAACAAAAAAGTTCAAGAAATGATTGAAACAATTAAAAGCTTGCAAAAACAAGCCGTTAATTTCCAGCACTATGGTAAGTCTGAAGCATTAAAGCAAGTTGAAGAAAAAATTGATAATCTACAAGCAGAGCTTGATAGCATTCCAGTTGTGGAAGAATTCAAAAACTCACAAATTGAAGTAAATGATCTTCTTCAGCTTGTAGCACATACCATTTCAAACAATGTAACAAATGAAATTATTACATCTACCGGCGGAGATTTATTAGCAGGTGAAACAGGTTCAAAAGTAAATAACAATAGTGGCTGTGGTTGCCACTAAAGAGTAAAGGGGCTGTCTAAAAAAGTCCCTAAAAAAGTAAAGCAGCGAGAGAAAATCAAACAGTTTTTCTCTCGCTGCTTTTTTGTCGTACTATTCCCATTGAAGTAGTTAGTCGGATCCCAGCTACTTTCAGTAGATTGTGTGCCAATGCTACAATCCCGAACTCGACATGGACTTTTTCGAGACACCGCAGGAGCTTGCGACGAGGAGGCTCTCGGACCGCCTGCGGAAAGCGAGAACCTGCAGTGGAAATCAACGCTACGTTCTAATCGGAACATTAAATAAATAAGGAGGGGCAGCCCTCAAAAGTCATTTTTCAATGACTTTTCGGGCAGCCCTTTTTTTTGCTTGGTCACTCCGATTTTATATTTTTGCTTGTACAGCTTTTAAAAAAAGGTACATAAATGGGCGAACGCGCATACAATGAACTATACGGTAATCGTAAGGTTGAAGTATAAAAAGAAGGACATTGCGTTTTTTTAGTACTTACTTTGAATCGTTTATTAAACTTTTTTCATGTACTCACAAGAAAAAAAGCGAAGTGACTTGCAAAAAGTTTTGAAAAAGAAATCAGTCTTTAGCACACTAGTCAAATGTCCCGCATAGGATGAATTGAAGATTGATTGAGGAGGGTTTGTTCGAATGTCTGAATACAGAGAGATTATTACAAAAGCTGTTGTAGGTAAAGGACGTAAGTTTTCGCAGTCTACTTATACAATTTCTCCACCACACCACCCATCCAACATTTTAGGATGCTGGATCATTAACCACTGTTATGAAGCGGAGAAAAAAGGGAATACGGTAGAAGTAAGTGGCACATTCGATGTCAACGCGTGGTATTCTTTTGGTAACAATACAAAAACAGAGGTCGTTACCGAAACACTTTCATACAAAGATTGCATCAAACTCAAGTATAGAGATGAGAATTTCTTAGGTGATAGCTGTGACGTGATTGTTGAAGTGTTACAACAGCCAAATTGCTTAGAATGCACAATTTCTCCTAACGGAAACAAAATTCTTGTTGAGGTAGAAAGAGAGCTTCTTGCAGAAGTGATTGGCGAAACAAAGGTATGTGTCCATGTAAATCCAGATGGTTGCTATGACGATTTGAAGGATTGGGATGTAGACGACGAAGAATTTGAGGATTTAAATCCTGACTTCTTAGTTGGGGATTTAGAAGAATAATTGAAACTAGGAGGCACGACTTCCTAGTTTTTTTTCATTATATGGAAGACAAGTCTCCCCCATCATTTTTTTAACTTATGTTATAATATCATAAGAATCAAAGTTGTTGGGGGATTAATAAATGGCAGAATATACGCCGATGATAAAGCAATATTTAGCGATAAAGGCAGATTATCAAGATGCCTTTTTATTTTTTCGACTTGGAGATTTTTACGAAATGTTTTTTGAGGATGCGATTAGAGCATCCCAAGTATTGGAAATTACCTTGACTGCTAGAGGAGGAGGCCCGGAAGAAAAAATTCCAATGTGTGGGGTCCCTTATCATGCTGCTTCAGGTTATATTGAACAGTTAGTGAATCAAGGATATAAGGTCGCCATTTGTGAACAAACGGAAGATCCAAGACAAGCAAAAGGTGTCGTTAAACGTGAAGTTATCCAATTAATCACACCTGGAACAGTGATGGAGGGAAAAAACCTTTCAGATAAAGAGAATAATTTTTTAGCTTCCGTTACTAGCTTTTCAGATGGTTATTTGGGGTTCGCCCTAACCGACTTAACAACCGGAGAAAACCGGGTATCGTTATTGTCTTCGCATTTTGAAGATGTTATCGGCGAAATTTATGCAAATGGGGTTAAAGAGGTAGTTGTCCCATCTGATTTTGATGAAAAATATAAAAAAGAGATGATGGAACGTTGTCAGGTTACGATTTCGCATGAAGATAATACTGAGGTAGCAGATCATTTACAAGTGATTACAAATGGTCTTGAGGATGAAAAGTTAGTCCTTACCTTTGGAAGATTATTAAATTATTTAATGAAAACACAAAAACGATCACTTGATCATTTACAACAGGTTAAGGTTTATTATACAAATCAGTTTATGAAAATTGACCTCTATTCTAAGCGTAACCTAGAACTAACTGAAACCATTCGTAGCAAAGGAAAGAAAGGTTCTTTATTATGGCTTTTAGATCAAACCGTTACTGCAATGGGCGGGCGCCTGTTAAAGCAATGGATTGACAGACCTTTATTAAATAAAAATGAAATTGAAGCACGCTTAAACATGGTACAAACCTTTATTGATCACTATTTTGAACGGTTAGAATTAAGAGAATTATTAAAGGAAGTCTATGACCTGGAACGTCTTGCTGGAAGAGTCGCCTATGGAAATGTGAACGCAAGGGACTTGTTACAGCTAAAAAAATCACTCGAACAGGTTCCAGGAATTTACAATATTGTGACTCAGCTTAAGCATCCATATGCTGACAATCTCGGAAAGCAAATGGATCTTTGTGAATCACTAACAAGTCTTTTACAGCATTCGATTAAGGAATCACCTCCATTGACTATTAAGGAAGGAGATATTATTAAGGATGGTTTCAACGCCACTCTTGACCAATATCGTGATGCAAGTCGAAATGGAAAAACGTGGATTGCAGCATTGGAAAAGCAGGAACGTGAAAGGACTGGTATTAAGTCCTTAAAAATAGGATATAACCGTGTATTTGGCTATTATATCGAAGTAACGAAGGCAAACCTGCAGTTTTTGCCAGAAGGTATGTATGAAAGAAAACAAACCTTATCTAATGCGGAACGTTTTATTACCCCTGAGCTTAAAGAAAAAGAAACATTAATCCTTGAAGCAGAAGAAAAGATTGTCCAATTGGAGTATGATTTGTTCCTTGATATTCGTGAACAAGTGAAGGCGTATATACCAAGACTTCAAGCTTTAGCAAAAGTCATTAGTGAACTTGATGTACTGCAGTGCTTTGCTACGATTAGCGAGGAACGTCACTATTGTATGCCTCATTTTTCGAATGGTCAGCTTATAATTAAAGATGGACGTCATCCAGTTGTGGAAAAAGTAATGCAATCACAGGAATATGTTCCAAATGATTGTGTGATGGAACAGGGTCGTTCATTGCTACTTATCACAGGTCCAAACATGTCTGGTAAGAGTACGTACATGAGACAAATTGCCCTTACTTCGATATTGGCCCAAATTGGTTGCTTTGTTCCAGCAAGTGAGGCGGTCTTACCGATTTATGACCAAGTATTTACCCGAATTGGAGCAGCAGATGATCTAATTTCTGGTCAAAGTACGTTTATGGTTGAAATGCTTGAGGCGAAAAATGCGATTGTAAATGCAACATCTAAGAGTTTATTACTATTTGATGAAATTGGACGTGGCACATCCACTTATGATGGGATGGCTTTAGCCCAGGCAATTATTGAGTATATTCATCAAAATATCGGAGCCCATACTCTATTTTCCACGCATTATCATGAGTTGACAGATTTGGAAGTGGGGCTCGAAAATCTAGTGAATGTTCATGTAAGTGCAGTTGAGGAGAACGAAAATGTTGTTTTTCTTCATAAAATTAAAGAAGGTCCCGCAGATAAGAGTTATGGGATTCACGTCGCAAAGCTTGCGGAGCTTCCGGATAACCTAATTGAACGTGCTAAAGCAATATTGGCACAGCTTGAACAAGGTGAAAAGGAAGTCATGGCAACGAGGGAAGTTTCAATCGACCCTTCCAGTAATCAACAGCTTTCATTTTTTGAGGAAACAAAGGCTTCCTATCAAAAAGAAGAAAAACCAGTATCTTCAAAAGAAAAGGATGTATTGAAATCCCTTAAAGAGATGGACATTCTAGGTCTAACACCACTAGAAGCCATCAATAGATTATATGAAATTCAAAAACAATTAAAAGGATAAATTTATTCAGTAGAAGTGCCCTATTTATAAAAGTGTGAGATAAATGCAAAAGTGTATAAAATCCAGTCTGGGTTCAAAGCCCGGCTGAATAAATTTAAGCCTCCGGCGGATGCCACAGATTTTAAAAGGTAATTTTTCGAGCAGGCTCGAAAAAATCTGGGCGCAAATACGCCAAGGCGCATTTGATAAATGAGGTGAAGGCATGGGGAAAATCATCCAACTAGATGACCTTCTTTCAAATAAAATAGCAGCGGGGGAAGTGGTCGAGCGACCAGCCTCTGTAGTGAAGGAATTAGTCGAGAATGCCATTGACGCAAATAGTACAATTATTGAAATTGAAATTGAAGAGGCGGGCCTTTCCAAAATTCGAATTATCGACAATGGGGACGGCATGGATAGCGACGATTGCGTAAATGCTTTTCATCGTCATGCAACGAGTAAAATAAAGGACGAAAACGATCTGTTTCGAATCCGTACGTTAGGATTTAGAGGAGAGGCGCTTCCGAGTATTGCCTCCGTGTCAGAGCTTGAAATGAAGACTAGCACTGGGGACAATTCAGGCACACATATTTTAATTAAAGGCGGTCAGTTTGCTTGGAAAAAGGCAACAAGTAGTCGTAAGGGGACGGATATTTCCGTTTCAAATCTCTTTTTTAACACTCCAGCACGCTTGAAATATTTAAAAACGGTTCATACCGAATTAGGGAATATTATCGATACTGTCAATCGAATTGCCCTTGCTCATCCAGAAATTTCATTTCGTTTGCTTCATAATGGGAAACGCCTATTATATACAAGTGGTAATGGAGATGTAAGGCAAGTACTGGCTGCAATTTATGGCTTAGGAATTGCAAAGCAAATGGTGCCTATCCAGCTAGAATCCTTAGATTTTAAAGTTGAAGGTTTTGTATCCATGCCAGAGGTCACAAGGGCATCAAGAAACTATATCTCAACTATTATAAATGGTCGATACATTCGAAACTATCCATTGGTAAAAGCCATTCAACAAGGCTATCATACCCTTTTGCCGATTGGTAGATTTCCAATTGTTTTACTTGATATAAAGATGGATCCATTATTAGTGGATGTGAATGTCCACCCAGCAAAGCTTGAAGTTAGGATTAGTAAAGAAGCTGAACTAAACCAATTAATTGATGAAGGAATCAAGGATATTTTCAAGCATAAACAATTAATCCCTGATGCAGCATACCCAAAAAAGAAAGAAATACAAAAATCAGAACAACAAGAATTTATGTTTCAGCATTCCATAAAAAAGGAACCTCAGCAACAGCAACCATATATTCCTAGATTAATGGAGACTTTCAAAGAGTTTCCGAGGAATGAAGAAATAATTGAAACCCAAACACTGGTAACCCAACCATCATATGAGGAAAAATCATATGAAATGGAAAACGTAGTGATTGCAGAAAATAATGATGCAACTCGTGTTCCATTAGAAGAATATGAAGAAATTGATTTTACAAATACCGTAGAAGCCGTGACCCTTGGAGAACGGGTTCCAATCATGTACCCCATTGGACAAATGCATGGGACCTATATCCTTGCTCAAAATGAGAAGGGCTTATATATTATTGACCAGCATGCTGCCCAAGAGAGAATTAAATATGAGTATTTCAGAGAAAAAGTTGGCGAAAACATTTCAGATCTCCAGGAATTGCTTCTCCCAATTACCTTAGAGTATTCGACTGATGAGTGTATTAATATCAATGCTCACAAGCAGGACTTAGAAAAGGTCGGGATTTACCTTGAACCATTCGGTCATAACAGTTACATCGTTCGGTCACATCCGCAATGGTTTCCAAAGGGAGATGAAAAAGAAGTCATCGAGGAAATTATTGAACAAGTGCTAAATGATAAGAAAATAGATATTAAGAAATTGAGAGAGGCCGCAGCGATTATGATGAGCTGTAAGGCATCGATTAAAGCAAACCATCATTTACGGAACGATGAAATTTTTGCTTTACTTGAAACTCTTCGAAAAACAAGTGATCCATTTACATGTCCGCACGGTCGTCCAATCATCATACACCATTCGACCTATGAAATGGAGAAAATGTTCAAACGAGTTATGTAAGGATTTTAATAAAAACGATTGAAAACTCGCTAATTTGGCGGGTTTTTGCCGTATATGTCGAAAGTTGTATAAAAGTTAAAATAAGGTGAGAAAAAAATGTTATTTTATTAGCCAATTTGGTTATAATAATTTAGTATTCGTCTTATTATCTATGTTACGATAATAATATGAATTGAAGTAAAGGTAGTGATTGATTGAAAGAATCGAAAAAAGAGAAACTAGTCGTTCTAATTGGCCCAACCGCTGTTGGAAAGACGAAATTAAGTATAGAGCTTGCAAAGAAGCTCAATGCAGAAATTATTAGTGGTGATTCCATGCAAATTTATAAAGGGATGGATATCGGAACAGCTAAAGTTTCATTCGATGAAATGGAAGGTATTCCACATCATCTTATTGATATTAAGGAACCTCATGAAAGTTTTTCAGTGGCAGAGTTTCAAGCAGTTGTTAGAAATTTAATTTCTGACATACATAGTCGCGGTAAATTACCGATGATAGTTGGAGGGACTGGGCTTTATATTCAATCTGTCATTTATGATTATCAGTTTACCGATGATGCCTCAAATCCTGAGTACCGAAACAATCTTGAACAACAAGTTGCTGAACATGGTGTGGGTTCTCTTTATCAGGAGCTAAAAGAAATTGATCCTGAAAGTGCGGAACGAATTCACCCTAATAATGTAAGAAGAGTCATCCGTGCCTTGGAAATTTATAAGACAACTGGGAAAACGATGACGGAATATATGGAAGAGCAACAACAAGAGCTTATTTTTGATGTAGCCCTTGTTGGGTTAACTATGGAAAGAGAGAAATTGTATGAGCGAATTAACAAAAGAGTGGATCTGATGGTAGAATCAGGGCTGCTTGATGAAGTTTCAACGTTTTATTCTCAGGGTTTACGTGATTGTCAATCCATCCAGGCAATTGGCTATAAAGAACTTTACGGTTATTTAGATGGGTCCCTTTCATTAGAAGCAGCAATCAATCAGTTAAAGCAAAATACCCGTAGATATGCGAAACGTCAACTAACTTGGTTTCGAAATAAAATGGATGTAAAATGGTTTGATATGACAGCGAAGAATGAGTTTCAAGAAAAATTTAATGAAATTTATAAATATATAGCAGGAAAGCTAGGAATTTAAGAGAATAGATAATAATAGGATTATTCGTTTTGTCTAAAAAAGGGCAATGAAAGTGGCATTTTCGCCGAAGATCTAGAGGAGGACTGTTCATGAAACAAGCAATTAATATTCAAGACCAAATTTTAAACACACTGCGTAAGGATGGGACATTTGTAACTGTATTCTTATTAAATGGATACCAATTACGAGGATTAGTAAAAGGATTTGATAATTTTACAGTTTTATTAGAAACAGAAGGGAAGCAACAGCTTATTTATAAGCATGCAATCTCTACTTTTGCCCCGCAAAAAAATATTAAACTTGAGCTGGAATAGTTTAACGCAAAAACAACCTTACTTTTTAAAGTAGGGTTGTTTTTTTATCTTGTCTATTTTTTCATCAAGATTTGGATTTTACCTCATATACTTATTGTATATGAAATATTTTCTGGGAAAGCGCAATCTTTGACAAAAAGCAAGAATTTCTTGTAACAACTAAGAAAAATTTGTAGAAATATAAAGGAAAAACGTATTTTGCGTGTCTACCTCTAGCTTCAGGCGCCATCGGATCTATGGTCTAGCCAATCGCTTCGGAAGGTAAAGTGCAGCTTCTGTCAGCGCTCAACTTATTCTTGTCACCGATAGGCGGGTGCGCTTAGAGCTTTTGTTTTTTCCTTGGGCTTTTGTCACGAAATTAACCCGACAACGTATAATGTACACACATAGGAGAGAGGTGAGAGCTCTTGGATCAACCAATTACAATGAAAAACAATGGACAAATAAATGTTGTTTTAAATGGTGAAAAAAAGAAATTAAAGGTACTGCATTCTACGTCAAAAGAAGCTATTTCTGCGAAAATCCAAACGAAACATGCAGCTCTTAAAGAAATAGAGGAAGAAATGAGTGCTCTTGTTGGTATGGAAGAAATGAAGAAAATGGTAAAAGAAATATATGCTTGGATTTATATTAATAAAAAACGTGAGGAACAGGGGTTAAAGGTAGGAAAACAAGCATTGCACATGATGTTTAAAGGTAATCCTGGAACAGGAAAGACCACGGTTGCTCGCTTACTAGGAAAACTATTTCTTCAAATGAATGTTCTCTCAAAGGGCCACCTAATTGAAGCGGAAAGAGCTGACTTAGTCGGGGAATACATTGGTCATACCGCTCAAAAAACAAGAGATTTAATTAAAAAGGCAATTGGCGGTATCTTATTTGTTGATGAGGCTTATTCGCTAGCTAGAGGTGGAGAAAAGGATTTTGGAAAGGAAGCAATTGATACTTTAGTAAAGCATATGGAAGACAAGCAACACGAATTTGTCTTGATTTTAGCGGGGTATTCAAAAGAAATGGAACACTTTCTCTCGTTAAATCCAGGATTATATTCCCGTTTTCCACTAGTCGTTGATTTTCCAGATTATTCAGTTGATCAGTTAATGGAAATCTCGGCAAAAATGATGGAAGAACGTGAATATATCTTCAGTCCTGAGGCAGAGAGAAAATTGCGAGAGCATTTACATGATGTAAAAATGGATACGTCCCCTGGGAAATTTAGCAATGGTCGCTATGTACGGAATGTCATTGAAAAATCGATACGTACACAAGCAATGAGATTATTAATTGATGATAGTTACAGTAAACAGGAGCTTCAAACAATCAGAACACAGGATCTAATTTTTAAAGAATAAACCTGCCGCCTGCTTAATAGGCGGTTTATTTCATTTCTATGATAAATTTGATATGATAGCCTAAGGTAAAAGACCTTTTACTTTATTCAGTAGAAGCTCATACTTCTACTGAATAAAGTTAAGACCTCCGGTGGATGCCACGATTTTTCAATGGTAGTTTTTCGAGCGGTAAAATCAAAGACTAAAAACGCCACGTCCTGTGGCAACGTCTTTGTGACCCACCTCGTGCGGGCCTAAAAAAATCGGGCGCAAATACGCCAAGGCGCATTTGATTTTAGAAAGTAGGTAAACCGATTGGCAAACGAAAAGAAAGTATTAGAAAAAGCCATACTTGTAGGCTGTCAGATTCAAACCGAGGACGAAAGTAGGTTCCAATATTCCCTCGAGGAATTACAGTCATTGACTAAAACAGCAAATGGACAGGTTGTGATGACTGTTACGCAAAAGCGGGAACGTGTCCATTCAGCAACATATATAGGTAAAGGAAAAGTGGAGGAACTAGTTACTCTAGAAGAAGAATTAGAGCCAGATGTTATCATTTTTAATGATGAATTATCACCTAGTCAGGTAAGGAACCTCTCATCTAAGCTTGAAAGCAGGGTTATTGACAGAACCCAGCTTATTCTTGATATCTTTGCTTCTAGAGCTAATTCCAAAGAAGGTAAATTACAGGTAGAATTAGCGCAGCTTCAATACCTTCTTCCACGACTAACAGGTAAAGGGATAGAATTATCTAGGCTTGGTGGAGGAATTGGGACAAGGGGACCTGGTGAAACAAAACTAGAAACAGACAGACGCCATATTCATAAACGAATCGATGATATTAAAAATCAATTATCAGTCATTGTGCAGCACCGTGAGCGATATCGTGAACGAAGAAAGAAAAACAATACATATCAAATCGCATTGGTAGGTTATACAAATGCGGGAAAATCGACCTTATTTAATCGATTAACAGAGGCTGATTCATTTGAGGAAAATTTATTGTTTGCGACACTTGACCCAATGACTCGCAAAATGATACTCCCATGTGGACTAACTACACTTTTAACTGATACAGTCGGGTTTATTCAAGATTTGCCAACTTCACTAATCGCTGCATTTCGCTCTACGCTTGAGGAAGTAAAGGAAGCAGATTTAATTGTTCATGTGGTTGATTCGTCAAATCCAGATTATTTTAATCATGAAAAAACGGTGTTAAAGCTTTTGGATGAATTAGGAGTCGTGTCAATTCCGATATTAACGCTTTATAATAAAAAAGATAAAGTTCATCCTGACTTTGTTCCGTCATCAAAATCTAAATCCGTTTTGGTTAGTGCATTTGATAAAAATGATTTAGTGATGATTAAGACAAGGGTAGAGGATTCCATGACACAAGAGATGGAAGAATACAAGGTTTCACTACCTAGCTCGGAAGGTAGGATATTAGCACAATTAAAACAAGAAACGATTTTAAAAGAACTGTATTACAATGAGGATACTGAAAAATATGACTGCACAGGTTTTATTTTTCCAAGTCATTCTTTATTACGACAGCTTAGGGATTTTTATTCATAAAGAGGGGAAAATAACATGTTTACAGAATTAGATTATGGTAAACTAATTTCGAAATTAGTAGATGAAACAGAACAACAAATAAAAGAAGTACATTCAAAGATAGATAAAAATATCGATCATAATCAGTTTCGTGTACTCAAAAGCTTTCAAGACAATCGAGTGAGTGATTCTCATTTTATACCGTCGACAGGCTATGGTTATGACGATATGGGACGAGATACACTAGAAGCTGTTTACTCCGATATTTTCGGCGGTGAGGCGGCACTTGTCCGTCAACAAATTATTTCAGGGACACATGCAATCTCTATCGCACTTTTTGGAGTATTACGCCCAAATGATGAATTACTTTATATAACTGGGAAACCATATGATACATTGGAAGAAATTGTGGGTATTCGTGGTTCAGGAAATGGATCATTAAAGGAATTTCATATTGGCTATAATACTGTCGATTTAACAGCGGATGGAAAACCCGATTTTGCAGCAATTAAAAATGCGATTCATGAGAATACAAAAATGATCGGGATTCAACGTTCAAAAGGATATGCAACAAGACCATCCTTCACTATTGAAGAAATTAAAGAAATGATTGAATTTGTGAAGGAAATTAAACCGGATGTTGTTGTGTTTGTTGATAATTGCTATGGTGAATTTGTTGAGCTTCAGGAACCATGTCATGTTGGGGCCGATTTAATTGCTGGCTCACTTATTAAAAACCCGGGAGGCGGGCTTGCAAAAACAGGTGGTTATTTAGTTGGGAAAAAAGAACTCGTTGAAGCGTGCTCATACCGAATGACATCCCCTGGAATTGGAGCGGAGGCTGGTGCATCACTTTACACTCTTCAGGAAATGTATCAAGGATTGTTCCTTGCTCCACATATTGTAGGACAAGCTTTAAAAGGAGCAGTATTTACATCAGCGATTTTAGAGAAAATGGGTCTTAAGACAGAGCCGAGCTGGGATAGTGAACGAACAGATTTAATCCAATCTGTTCAATTTGACAACAAAGATATGATGGTTGCCTTTTGTCAGGCCATACAGTTCGCTTCACCAATCAACTCTCATGTAACTCCATATCCAAGCTATATGCCAGGGTATGAGGACGATGTGATCATGGCAGCAGGTACATTTATTCAAGGTGCGAGCATCGAACTGACTGCGGACGGACCAACGCGCCCACCATTTGTGGCGTACGTACAAGGTGGTCTTACCTATTCACATGTAAAAATTGCAATTTGTTTAGCCTTAAATCGTTTACTTTCAAAACAACTTATATCCATAAAAACAGAGGAATAATGCCTCTGTTTTTTTATTTATTTCCATGTGAGGTTATCTAACATGAACTTGACAGATAATCTAACATCATTTAAAATCAAATTATTCTTTGCAAAGGAGGATCCCATATGAGTGATGAAATTCGACGTTCTATGCCACTCTTTCCGATTGGAATTGTCATGCAATTAACTGAATTATCCGCCCGGCAAATCCGGTATTATGAGGAACATGGTTTGATTTCTCCTGCAAGGACCGAAACAAATCGTAGACTATATTCATTTAATGACGTTGATCGATTACTTGAGATTAAAAGCTTGATCGAGCAGAAAGTCAACCTAGCAGGAATTAAACAAATTTTCGCAGTTCAAAAACAGCAACCAATCGTTGAAGAAAAACTTATGGAGCCTGTGAAACATGAAATATCTAATTCTGAGCTAAGAAAATTGCTGAGGAATGAATTGCTTCAAGCAGGCAGGTTTAAGAAGCAATCAGGTCCTCATCATAGTGATATGTCGAGATTTTTTCATTAAGAATGAATAACAAACTATACTTACAACTAGGTTTGGGGAGGAAGACTTAATGTCCAAATATACGAAAGATGATATTTTTCGTTTAGCAAATGAAGAGAATGTGAAATTTATTCGTTTACAATTCACAGACATCCTTGGAACAATTAAAAATGTTGAAATTCCTGTAAGTCAATTAGAAAAAGCATTGAGTAATAAAATGATGTTTGATGGTTCTTCCATTGAGGGCTTTGTGCGTATCGAAGAATCCGATATGTACCTATTCCCTGACTTAAATACTTGGGTAGTATTCCCGTGGACTGCTGAAAAAGGGAAGGTTGCTCGTTTAATTTGTGACATTCATAATGCAGATGGTACCCCATTTGAGGGAGACCCTCGCAATAACTTAAAGAGAGTCCTAAAAGAAATGGAAGAGCTAGGATTTACAGACTTCAACCTTGGCCCTGAACCTGAATTTTTCTTATTTAAATTAGATCAAAACGGTGAACCCACACTTGAATTAAATGATAATGGGGGATACTTCGATTTAGCGCCAACAGACTTAGGTGAAAACTGCCGCCGTGATATCGTATTAGAGCTTGAGGAAATGGGCTTTGAAATTGAAGCTTCACACCATGAGGTAGCACCGGGTCAGCATGAAATTGATTTTAAATATGAAGATGCCCTTACAGCTTGTGATGAAATTCAAACATTTAAACTTGTAGTAAAAACAATTGCCCGCAAACATGGTTTACACGCAACATTCATGCCGAAGCCATTATTTGGAGTGGCCGGTTCTGGAATGCACTGTAACCTTTCATTATTTAAAGGTGGAGAAAACGCATTTTTTGATCCAAATGCCGACCTTCAATTAAGTGATAATGCAAAGCATTTCATAGCAGGTATTTTAAAACATGCGCCTAACTTTACAGCTGTTACAAATCCAACTGTAAACTCATATAAACGTTTAGTACCTGGTTATGAAGCACCTTGTTATGTTGCTTGGTCTGCTCAAAATAGAAGTCCACTTGTTCGTATCCCAGCTTCACGTGGTTTAAGCACACGTGTTGAAGTGCGTTCAGTCGACCCATCAGCAAATCCTTATATGGCAATGGCTGTATTACTGGCTGCAGGCTTAGATGGGATTAAGAACAAACTTACACCACCAGCACCTGTTGACAGAAATATCTATGTTATGAATAAAGAAGAGCGTAATGAAGCAGGAATTGCGGATTTACCACCAACATTGGCACTTGCATTAGAAAAATTAAAACAGGATGAAGTGTTAATCAAGGCATTAGGCGGACATCTGTTCGAACACTTTATCGAAGCAAAAGAGATTGAATGGGATATGTTTAGAACCCAGGTTCACCCTTGGGAACGCGAGCAATATATGACGATGTATTAAGAATGAGGCCCTTAACATTTGTTAGGGGTTTTTCTATATAAAAAAGGACCACTTCAATAAGAAATGGTCCTTTTGGTTGTTAATGAATGGTACGGTATACCCCGATAACTTTACCTAGAATGGATACGTTCTTTAAAATGATTGGTTCTAGCATTGAGTTTTCTGGTTGTAGACGAATATGATCTTTTTCTTTGAAGAAACGTTTTACAGTTGCTTCATCTTCTTCTGTCATAGCAACAACAATATCCCCGTTATTTGCTGTATGCTGTTGTCTAACAATAACATAGTCCCCATCAAGAATTCCTGCTTCAATCATACTGTCGCCCATAATTTCAAGCATAAAGATTTGGTCATCGTGCGCGGCAAACCGATCAGGTAGTGGAAAATACTCTTCAATATTTTCAACTGCTGTGATTGGTTGACCTGCAGTAACTTTACCAATGACAGGAACATTTACAACTTTTGCAGTTGGAATTGTTTCGTTTGAATCGGACTGTAAAATTTCAATTGCACGTGGCTTGGTCGGGTCTCTTCTGATTAAGCCTTTACTTTCAAGTCTGGACAAATGGCCATGGACTGTTGAGCTTGATGCTAGTCCAACAGCTTCCCCAATTTCTCTTACTGAAGGTGGGTAGCCCTTATCTTTTACTTCCTGTTTTATGTAATTCAATATGTCCTGCTGCCGTTTTGAAAGCTTTGTCGTCATCTACACTCATCCCCTTACTTTTAATTTTTTATATGTATCTAATTCTCATTCTTTTTCATGTTCGGTTATTTGTCTTTTTTGTTCGACAAATATCGAATTTGTTAAGTAGAGTATAGCATGTTTTGGTAGATTATACAAACATAAGTTCGAATTTTTGTTGACACAAAACATTTGTTCGGTATATAATAAAAACATCAAATGCGAACAAACATTCTGTAGGAGTGAAAATGACATGTTTAAAAAATTACAAGGTGGATTTATCTATTATGTATTATTTGTTTTACTAAGTATGGGAATGGTTTTTATCAGTGCCAGCTAGTGATGTAAAGTGAACTACTTGTAAAAAATCTTTTCATCTAGTACTATGAACTATGATTTAGAAAAGACGAAACAAGGAGAAATTTTATGCTTTCAAAAGATAAACTTAATCGGATCAATGTCCTTGCAAAAAAAGCAAAGTCAGTTGGCCTTACGGATAAAGAAAAAGAAGAACAACAAGAGCTTAGACAAGAGTATTTACGCGTTTTTAGAAGCTCAATGACAAATACCTTACACTCGGTAAAGGTTGTAGATCCTGAGGGTAATGATGTAACCCCTGAAAAATTAAAAGAGAGTAAACGCAAAAGATTACATTAACAAAGAATACATAGATTTCTATGTATTCTTTTTTTTTGTGCATACTAGATAAGAACCGACTATTATTTTGAAAGGATGTTTTGTTTTATGACACACTCAATAACTGACTTGTCGATAGCATCGATTCGAACACTTTCGATTGATGCAGTTGAAAAAGCAAATTCAGGACACCCGGGAATGCCGATGGGAGCAGCCCCAATGACATATGCCCTGTGGACTAGACATATGAAGCATAATCCTAAAAATCCAAAATGGTTTAACCGAGATCGCTTTGTTCTATCAGCGGGGCATGGATCTGCATTATTGTACAGTATGCTTCATTTATCAGGCTATGACTTGACGATAGATGACTTAAAGCAATTTCGCCAATGGGGAAGTAAAACTCCTGGACATCCAGAGTATGGACATACAGCTGGTGTCGATGCAACAACAGGTCCGCTCGGGCAAGGTATTGCAATGGCTGTTGGGATGGCGATGGCTGAGCGTCATTTAGCGGGTGTTTACAATAAAGACTCATTAGAAATTGTAAACCATTATACATATGCCATTTGTGGGGATGGTGACTTGATGGAGGGGATTTCTGGGGAAGCATCATCACTAGCAGGTCACTTAAGATTAGGGCGTTTAATTGTTTTATATGATTCAAATGATATTTCTCTAGATGGTGACCTTGACCAGGCACTCTCGGAATCAATTGAACAACGGTACAAGGCATATGGTTGGCAGTATCTTCGTGTAGAGGATGGAAATGATGTTGATGCAATCGATAAAGCAATTGATGAAGCTAAAGGAGATTTAACACGTCCTGCACTGATTGAGGTTCGAACAACAATTGGTTATGGTTCTCCAAATCGTGCTGGTAAATCAAAGGCCCATGGCGAACCATTAGGTGCTGATGAATTAAAACTAACAAAAGAAGCATACAATTGGACATTTGAAAATGATTTTCATGTTCCAAGTGAGGTCTATGCCCATTTTGAGGAAACTGTGAAAAAGGCCGGCGAAAAAAGTGAACAAGAATGGAACCAATTATTTAATGATTACAAAAATAGCAATTCAGAGCTTGGAAAGCAATTAGAAATGGCAATTGATTGTAGACTTCCAGATGGCTGGGAAAAAACGTTGCCAGTCTATGAAGTAGGAAAGAAGCTCGCAACAAGGGCATCGTCTGGTGAAGCATTAAATGCGATTGCAAAAAGTGTACCACAATTTTTTGGTGGTTCTGCTGATTTAGCGGGATCAAATAAAACGATGATCCAAGATGCAGCTGATTTTATGCCTAATGATTATAGTGGGCGCAATATTTGGTTTGGAGTTCGGGAATTTGCAATGGGAGCAGCCTTAAACGGTATGGCTCTACATGGTGGTCTTAAAGTATTTGGTGGAACATTCTTTGTGTTCTCAGATTATTTACGACCGGCGATAAGACTGGCTGCCTTAATGAAAATACCGGTCACATATGTGTTTACACATGACAGTATCGCGGTTGGAGAAGATGGACCAACCCATGAACCGGTTGAACAATTGCCAGCATTAAGAGCAATGCCAAATTTATCTGTGATTAGACCAGCTGATGGAAATGAAACCGCGGCTGCATGGAGAACTGCAATTGAGTCAAAAGATGTTCCTACAGCCCTTATTTTAACAAGACAGAACCTACCTACTTTAGAAGGAACAGATAAAAACGCATATGAGGGTGTACAAAAAGGTGCATATGTTGTATCACCTGCAAAATCAGGACAACCTGCAGCCCTCATTTTAGCAACAGGCTCTGAAGTAAGTCTTGCAGTGGAGGCACAAAAACAACTCGAAAACGAAAATATTGAGGTATCTGTAGTCAGTATGCCATCATGGGATCGTTTTGAGGCACAATCAAAAGAATATAAAGAATCCGTTATTCCTAAACATGTGAAAAAGCGATTAGCGATTGAAATGGCAACACCACTTGGATGGGAGCGATATACCGGGGATGAGGGAGATATCCTTGCTATTCACGGATTTGGCGCTTCTGCACCAGGTGAAATTGTAATGAAAGAATATGGATTCTCCGTTGAAAATGTCGTAAATCGAGTAAAGCAATTACTGCAATAACGTATAAAGGGGTCGAAATCGGCCCCTTATCTTTGTAAACACTGATTTCGACAAAACTAGACGATTCTTACTCCAGTTTCAGACAAAAAACACAGACTCTTTCGAATATACTATTCATTAACGATAGTATTGGGAGGAAAGAGTATGAGAGAGTATCATATTTATTTAATAGAAGAAGAATTTGCCACTCATTACTTTGGGCGTGAATCACTAATCTATCATCTGTTTTTAGAATATAGCCATTCCGTAAAAGAGCGGAAACAAGTTTTATATAAACAAATTGAGTTTATAACGAGGGCAATTCCAACATTGCGTATCCAGCAAAAAATTGAATCTAGCCTTAGCCATTATTCCTATTATGAACGTGAAAGTCATATACACACTCTAGAATGGAATGAATTTAATAGCTATGCAAAACTAACAATACATCCTAATTACATTCATTTGCAGTCAACTGGAAGCTACGAAGCTGAAACAGCCTTTTTTGAAATCCTACGTAAATATGACCGATGTTTTCTAGCGATGGATTTTTTGACAAATAAATATGGTTGGCTAAATCCAATTAAGGAAAGAAAGTTTGTATAAAGGCTATGAAAACATAAAACAAATATTGTATAATTGCTATTGGTTTAGTACACTGTAATGAGACAACATGAAGGAGGAAGTTTTTGTATGATGCAAATATGGTTAGCTATCGTCTTAATAGTGGTAGCTTTACTTGGTGGCGCTGCATTAGGATTCTTTATTGCGCGTAAATACATGATGAACTACTTAAAGAAAAATCCACCAATCAATGAGCAAATGCTAAAAGTAATGATGATGCAAATGGGTCAAAAGCCATCACAAAAGAAGATCAATCAAATGCTAAAAGCAATGAATGGTCAAATGGACAAGCAATAAAAGTTGAACAACATAGTTTCAACTTCCATAAAAAGCCACTTTTCTAGTGAGATCTCACTAAAAGAGTGGCTTTTTTGTATTCGCTCTTATAAATCCATTTGGTCCACATTTAATTCGATTAAATTTCCATCAGGGTCGGCACAGAAAATTTGCGCAAAACCGCTAACACTATCTGGTTTCTCTAGAACGGTTACATTATGCATTGAAAGCCAATTTAACGTGTCGTAATAGTTTTGAACTCTAAGTGCAAAATGACCTTCTCTACTGCTAATGCTTTTATCCTTCCGAATCGTTTGGGATTCAGGTAGGACGATTAAATGTAACTGCTGATTCCCAACCCCGTACCAAGCTCCAGCGAAATCAAAATTTGGTCGTTCAATTTCTTGTAAGCAGAGAATATTACTGTAAAAATCCTTCGCTTTTTCAAGATTCGTTACCGTTAAACTCACGTGATGGAGCTCTTTATATTTAATCATCCACATTCACCTCAACTTATAATCTAATTCAATTATAGTAAAAATTTTCGAAAAGCATAATGATTTTCACTTAATTCTTAAGAATAGCTTGGTTTCATCTTCCTACAATTTTAAAAATTTGGTAAACTAATATGGCACTTATTTCGTCATTCGGAGGATTATTGGATGAAAATCTTTAAGGATTTAATGTGGTTTTTTAAGCAGGAGAAAAAGTCATATATAACTGGTATTTTCTTATTGTTGATCGTTGCTTTATTGGAGCTTGTTCCGCCCAAAGTGATTGGTATGACAGTTGATTACATTGCACAAGGAACACTTACGAAAGAAATTTTATTTAAATGGTTAGCGATATTATTAGCAACTGCATGTACCGTTTATGTCGTTCGGTTCTTTTGGAGAATCATGATTTTTGGTTCTTCAGTAAAACTAGCAAGATTATTAAGGAATCGACTATATGAACATTTTACGAAAATGTCACAAGGCTTTTTCCAAAAAAGAAGGATTGGCGACTTGATGGCCCATTCAACGAATGATTTGCAGGCAATTCAGCAAACGGCTGGTGCAGGTGTACTGACATTAGTTGACTCACTTGCAACAGGCGGATTTGTATTATTGACAATGGCGTTTACAATAAACTGGAAGCTCACATTGATCTGTCTAATTCCTTTGCCGTTTATGGCACTATCAACGAATTATTATGGAACATTATTACATAGACATTTTCACAAGGCACAGGAAGCTTTCTCAAGTCTGAATGATAAGGTACAGGAAAGTGTGAGTGGAATTAAGGTCATTAAAACATTTGGTCAAGAGGAAGAGGATATAGAATCATTTCGAAAGCAGTCAGATGATGTTGTTCAAAAAAACCTTAAGGTTGCAAAGGTTGATGCTCTGTATGATCCAACGATTTCGTTAATAGTGGGAATTTCCTTCTTTCTTGCGATTGTGTTTGGTTCCAGATATGTACTTGCAGGTGAAATGACGCTTGGAGAATTGGTTACTTTTACAACGTATCTAGGATTGCTCATATGGCCACTACTTGCTTTTGGTTGGCTTTTTAACATTGTAGAGCGAGGAAGAGCATCCTATGACCGGGTATCAAGCCTTCTTGCTGAACCAATGGAAATAACAGATTGTGAGAATGCTAGTGAAATGATACCAACGGGTGATATCGAGTACTCCATTTCTCAATTTTCCTTTATTGGAGAGTCAAAACAAACTCTTTTAGGGATCCATTTTAACTTAAAACGTGGGCATACACTTGGAATAGTTGGAAAGACAGGTGCAGGTAAAACAACATTGTTAAAACTATTGATTCGTGAAATTGAGGGTTATGATGGTCAAATAATAATTGGTGAAAAAGAGATTAAAACATATACATTGGATGCGTTACGTAAGGGAATTGGCTATGTGCCGCAGGATCATTTTCTTTTTTCCGCAACAGTTGCGGATAACATTGCATTTGCCAAGCCAGATGCATCAATGAATGAAATTATGGAGGCAGCAAAGCTTGCCAATATTCATGATGATATTTTACAGTTTACAGATGGATATGAGACGGTCGTTGGTGAACGAGGAGTATCATTATCAGGGGGACAAAAGCAGAGAATTTCAATTGCTAGGGCATTGTTGATGAATCCAGAAATTTTGATTCTTGATGATTCTTTATCAGCTGTTGATGCTAAGACGGAAGAGGAAATTTTACGTGCCTTACGGGAAAACCGAGAAGGAAAAACAACGTTCATTACATCACATCGTTTAAGCGCTATTCAGCACGCAAATCAAATTATCGTATTAGAAGATGGTAGGATTGCTCAGCATGGTACACACGGTGAGCTTATGGAAGATGAGGGATGGTATCGTGATATGTATCATCGCCAGCAGCTTGAATCACTTGTTGAGCATGGAGGGTAAAGCATGAACAAAATGTCGAAAAAAGAACAAAGGCGTACATTATTACGCCTCCTATCATATACAAAATCACATACTAAGGAATTCGTATTTGCATTTGCGTTGCTATTAATAGCAACTCTTGCGGATTTAATTGGTCCGATTTTAATTAAAATTTTCATTGATGATTATTTAACACCACGCCATCTTCCGGTCCAACCATTAGTATATTTAGGGGCTATTTATCTTTTTATTCATGTTTCAAAGGTTATCTTACAGTATTTTCAACTTGTGAAATTTCAGGAAATCGCTTTGAAAATCATTCGTGAAATGAGGATAGAGGTATTCTCTAAGGTTCATAAGCTAGGGTTGAAATATTTTGATAAAACACCGGGAGGAAGCATTGTTTCAAGGGTTACAAATGACACGGAGGCAATCAAGGATATGTTTGTCGAAGTTGTTGCTACGTTTGTACAAAATGGTGTGTTTTTAGTCGGAGTTTTTATTGCAATGTTCTATCTGAATGTTCAACTTGCACTGTTTTGCTTAGTGTTAATACCGATTTTGTTTATTTTGATGCAAACATATCGTAAATTCAGTTCAAAATATTACCATGATATGAGGGAACGGCTTAGTCAGTTGAATGCGAAACTCAATGAATCACTTCAAGGTATGGCTATTATTCAGGTATTTCGTCAGGAAAAAAGAATGCGTCGTGAATTTGCCGAGATCAATGATGCTCATTATCAAGCGGGAATAAAAAATATAAAGCTTGATGGACTGCTATTAAGGCCCGCAGTTGATTTTATCTATATTGTGACGATTATTTTAGTTTTAAGCTTTTTTGGAATCACTGCACTTGAGAGCCCGATTGAAATAGGTGTACTTTATGCTTTTGTGAATTACCTTGAGCGATTTTTCGAGCCAGTTAATCATATGATGATGCGTTTATCGCTTTTACAACAAGCAGTTGTCGCTTCACAGCGTGTATTTGAGCTTCTTGATCATGATGAACTAGCCCCTCAAACGGTTGGAAATGAGAAACCATCAATTGATAAAGGGGAAATTGAATTTAAAAATGTCAGTTTTTCCTATGATGGAAAGCGGGACGTCTTAAAAAATATCTCCTTTACTGCAAAAAAAGGAGAAACTGTCGCTCTTGTCGGACATACAGGGAGTGGAAAAAGCTCAATCATCAATTTATTAATGAGATTTTATGAGATTGAACGCGGAGATATTTTGATTGACGGGCATTCGATTCAATCCTATGAAAATAATGAACTACGGCAAAAAATAGGTCTCGTGCTTCAGGATCCATTTTTATTTGTCGGATCCATTAAGGAAAATCTTCGTTTAAACAATCCGGATATTACAGACAGAGATATCGAGGAGGCAGCTAAATTCGTTCAAGCAGATCCATTTATTAAAAAACTAGAAGATGGGTACGATTATCAGGTGGTTGAACGCGGTTCAACCTTCTCAAGTGGCCAAAGGCAGCTTTTGGCATTTGCAAGAACAATTGTAACCAATCCGAAAATTTTGGTTCTTGATGAAGCCACCGCAAATATCGATACCGAAACAGAAGAAGAAATTCAAAAGGCCCTTGAAAAAATGAGGCAAGGAAGAACAACGATCGCAATTGCTCACCGCTTGTCTACGATTCAGGATGCCAATTTAATTTTGGTCTTACATCAAGGGGAGATTGTTGAGAGAGGAACACACCAGGAGTTGTTAGCGCAAAAAGGATTATATTACAAAATGTTTTTACTCCAGAATGGAAGCGTAGATAAAGTGAAACTTCAATCAGTGGGGGTTTCATCATACCCCGCTGATTGTTAGTTGAACCAATCGGGCTTTTAAGGCAATTGTCCCCATCTAATGGGGGTCTTACTGCCCGTTAATACGGGGTAACGTTGAAAAAGCCGTTATGTAAAAAAAGCCTCTCATGAATTTGAGAGGCTTTTCTGTGATTTTCCAGCATTATATTGATTTAAAAGATTATCTAAATCTTGGCTTACTTTAATAGTGGTCGTAGCGGTAAAACCGTGTTTCAAAACAATTTCAACCAGTTCAGTTCTTTTTTGTTCAATTATATGCAGAAGTTGTTCTTTAGACACAAGTTATAACCCCTTCGTTTGTTTTTAAAGTTGGTTTGGACAAGTTATTTTATAGTATAACATATAATGGTAAATAGGTGGCAAGGAACTTTTTTGGAAATATATTCAATCTTTGCAAATAGTGGATGACACAAAACTTTCATATTAATAATTATGAATATACACCGTTTTTTGCTAGAATGGTAATACCATCATTATAGGAGTTGTTAATATGGCAGATGTAAATGCATTCCTTGCTTTTGGTGCTGGATTTTTATCCTTTATTTCACCATGTTGTTTACCGTTATATCCAGCATTTTTATCGTATATAACAGGCGCATCTGTAAGCGAACTAAAATCAGAAAATGCGATGCTGCAGAAACGGAGTATTTTACATACAATATTCTTTTTAGTTGGTTTTTCAATTATTTTTGTGATGCTTGGTTTTGGAACATCTTTTGTCGGTCAAATTTTTAGTAATTATCAAGATTTGATTCGTCAAATTGGAGCTATATTCATTATTTTCTTTGGTCTGTTTGTACTCGGAATTATTAAACCAAAATTTTTAATGAAGGATCGTAAAATTGAATTCAAACATCGTCCAGCCGGATATGTTGGGTCTGTCTTCATCGGAATGGCATTCGCTGCAGGCTGGACACCGTGTATGGGACCTATTTTAATGTCCGTTATCGCACTTGGGAGTACAAATCCAGACTCTGCAATGCTGTATATGGTCCTGTATTCATTAGGTTTTTCTATTCCATTTCTCATACTTTCATTTTTCATTGGACGCATACAATGGATTCGAAGAAACAGTATCAAGATAATGAAAATTGGTGGATATGCAATGATTATCATGGGAATTGTACTGTATTTTGACTGGATGACAAAAATAATTGCATACGCGACTGCTCTCTTTGGAGGATTTACAGGTTTTTAGTCGAATATGTTACCTGATGAGTATTTTCAAGGAGGACCAGTACTGTGGCTAGAATTTTAGTAGTTGATGATGCGAAATTTATGAGACTTACGCTCACAGACATATTAGTTAAAGCGGATCATGAAGTGGTTTCAGAGGCTGAGAACGGACTTGAAGCTGTTGAAAAATACAAAGAAACAAAACCAGATCTTGTGACAATGGATATTACAATGCCAGAAATGAATGGCATTGATGCTGTTAAAAAGATTAAAGAATTTGACCCGAAAGCTCGAATTATTATGTGTTCTGCTATGGGTCAGCAAAAAATGGTTGTTGATGCAATCTCAGCTGGAGCGAAGGACTATATCGTAAAGCCGTTCGATGAAAGTAGAGTTGTCGAAGCAATTAATAGAGTGTTAAATTAAGAGCAAACCCATTTAAGTATTCATCTTAAATGGGTTTCATTTGACTATACAATCAAATTACAGACGATTAGTAGAGGGACTGATTTTTTTGGTAATTGTATCTTCGGTTGTCGCAATTTTGATGGCAATCTTCGTAACCTTTTTAAGAACAAAATCTTCTCAAAAGCCTGCATCCGTTAAAAAAATTATTTTGCCACCTGTTTTTATGAGTACAGGGGCACTCATGTTTGTACATCCGATGTTTCGTGTTACGCCACTCGAGATTTTAGAAGCTGTTGGCGTTGGGATGCTTTTTTCAATCCTGTTAATAAAAACTTCGTCATTTGAAATAAGAGAAAATGACATCTATCTTAAACGGTCAAAAGCATTTATTTATATTTTAGTAGGGTTATTGGCAATACGAATTGTTTTAAAATCATTTTTAAGCACAACGATTGATTTTGGAGCACTAAGTGGAATGTTCTGGATCCTTGCTTTCGCGATGATTGTTCCATGGAGGATTGCGATGTATATTAAATATAAAAAACTAGCTTCAGCCCTATAAAAAACTCGGCAAAAGATGCCGAGTTTTTTAGAATAGTTCATTATAAGGTGTTACATCTATTTGCTTTTCATGTAATGTTTTTAATAAAAATTTATGATCACGCTTTGGCGTGGCAATGATATATCCTCTAACAACTAAATCCTGAGTAATTTTTTTTGCTTTTTCCGCTAATGCAAGTTCACCAATTTTACCAGCGATTTTTTGTCTTGCCACGTCGCGGAAGAGTTCTGGCACGGGCTTCACTAAATCTTCTAATAAAGCCTTCAGGTCGTTAGACCACATATGCCGCGTTTGTTCTATGTAATAATCCTGCCAATCTAAATCTGACATTCCATCTTCCTTTGGTAGTTTCTTTAAAAACTTACGAAACATAAAAAAACCACCGATTGCAAGAATTGTAATGAAAAAGACCACCCATATTATAATAAACCATAAAAACCATCCAGATAACTGCTGCATGATAATGTTCACCTCAATGGTTCATTATACCTTATTCGACGAAAGATTTGTAATAGGAAACGTTTTATTAGGTACAAAATAGATCTTCATATATTTCTAAATGAATGGGAAATATACTTGTATGAAAAAGATACTGTTTTTTACGTGTTTATTTATTTTTATATTTGATTTATCCCATGGAGATGCAGAAGAATTAGTACGTGTACGACTTAAAAATTTTGTAGGAGATGCACAAGAGATACAGCTGAAATTTACAGGTGATTATTTCACCTTGGACCCGACTCTATCATTGCAAGAAGGAGTGAATTATCGGTTATTTATCAAAAAAGGGAATTTATTTCTTAGAGGAGGGGAAGTAAACCAACAAGTGGATAATAGCTTTTTATTAAACCCCCGAACCTATAATGAGAATTATCGTGTTTATATTGATGAACGGCCATATTTAGGTGCGATGGAGTTTCAAGTAGAAAATAACCATTTTGTACGTCCGGTTAATCAGCTTCCTTTAGAAGATTATTTAAAAGGAGTTGTCCCACTTGAAGTATTCCCTTCTTGGAATGTGGAAGCCCTAAAAGCTCAAGCTCTATCAGCAAGAACATATGCGGTATCTCATCTTAAAGAAGATATGGATGATACAACCTTCTATCAGGTCTATGGGGGATATGCATGGAATGCACGGACAACAAAGGCGGTTGAGGCTACAAAGGGTCAGGTGATTACATTTAAAAATAAGCTAATTGACGCTTTTTATTCGGCTAGCAATGGAGGAATGACAGAGAATAATAAAAATGTGTGGGGTGGAGACAGCAGGTCATTCTATCCAATCAAGGAAGATCCGTTTGATCCAATCCACCCTTGGGAATTTGTACTTTCAAAAACTCAAATAAACCTTGAAAAAATTGATTGGGAGTCTGTTCATGCATGGGATGAGCTCCAGGAAAAAGACAAAGAAATAACAGCTGTAATGAAAAAGTCGATAAACCGACAAGGTTATCCAGGTGATATTGCGATTCTTTCGATTCCAAAATTCGAAGTAAATCCAGAAAAGTATAAATCCAGCCGCTCCATGACAGGGTCAATTGAAGTTGAATTTTTACAAAGGTTATTTGATGGGACAGTCCTATTAGGGAATGTGAGGCTTGAAAATGTAAACCTAAATCGGATTCGGCCAATGATTGGCGGAACAATTTTTAAAAGCTATTATATTGACTCACTGGATTCAGATGATACGAAATATGTGATGAAAGGAAGAGGCTATGGACATGGCGTCGGAATGAGTCAATGGGGAGCGAGTATCATGGGGGATAAAGGGAAGAAATATGAAGAGATTATTCAATTTTACTTTCCGGGAACAGCGATTACAAATTTTGAAGAAGTTTCAAATTAGAAAGGGTCCTGTAGCTTTTACAGGACTTTTACTTTTATCTTGCTTTTCTTCTTTTTGCCTTTGCTATTTTTTTTGATATATATTTCAAGAATTTCATTTCGAAAAAGGGCTTCAATTTTCTTTTTTTCTAATTCGAAAGGAAGGGTAACGATTCTTTCGGTTAAAATTGTATCGTTTGGAGGTTTGTCGCAATCTGTTAACTTAATATGGAAAGTGTCGTTTTTGACGTTTAGCTGGATTTGTTCAGGTCTATACCCTGATAATTCTGCTTCTATAATGTACTCATTTTGTGTTTCAAATAAATCAATTCGAAATTGATAATCGTCTAAAAGATACGGGTCTTCAAGGAATTGTTTCATCCAGTCCTCCAAGCCATTTAAGGAAAGAGGATTTGAATTATCGAAATTATTCATGTTTTGAACCTCCATATAATTCTATATTTAGAGTATTCAAAAGGAAGGCTGTTCGTGATAATGAAAACGTAGAAAGGGTACAATCTGTTGTAAAGTCAGCTGCAATCATGTAAAAATAGACATATATGCAAGCTTTCTATGGAGGAATTGGCATGAAAAATAATGTAAAACTACTCCCGGCCATCCATGATCTACAGACCGATCCAGCCTTTGGTCAAATTCAAACTCTTCATCAAGTGGAAAAGGATTATATGACGAGCGTATTACGGGATGTAGTTGCAGAGATTCGAAATGATATCATTCATGGGGATTGGGATAAAGAGATTTCATCTAAGGAAGAGATGATGACCTTTATCTTTCAAAAAGGGGAAAAAGAGCTAATAAGGAGAACTAATTACTACTTAACAAAAACAATCAATGCAACAGGGACGGTTTTACATACGAATTTAGGACGAGCGAGACTTAGTGAGGCAGCTATTCAACATGTTGTTGATATCTCGAAAGGATATTCCAATTTAGAATATGACATAAGTGTAGGCACGCGGGGCTCACGACATTCGATTGTGGAAACACTTCTCACCGAGTTAACAGGTGCCGAAAGTGCGATGGTTGTTAACAATAATGCTGCAGCAGTGTTTATTATTTTACGTGCATTAGCAAAAAACCAAGAGGTGATTGTGTCACGTGGGCAATTAGTAGAGATAGGTGGTTCATTCCGCATATCCTCAATCATGGAGGAAAGTGATGCAAGACTTGTTGAAGTAGGGACAACGAATAAAACGCATCTAAAAGATTATGAGAATGCCGTAACAGATGAAACAGCAATGATTCTTAAGGTACATACAAGTAATTTCAAGACAATTGGATTTACGAAAACAATTGAGGCCTCAGAATTGGTTACACTCAAGGAGAAAAAAGACAATCTTGTTATTTATGAAGATCTCGGAAGTGGAGTACTATACGATTTTTCAAAGCATGGAATAGGAAACGAGCCTATTATAAAAGAAATTTTGGAACAAGGTGTTGACCTCGTATCATTTAGTGGAGATAAGCTTCTAGGAGGACCGCAAGCAGGAATAATCGTTGGGAAGAAAGAGTTAATTGTTCAATTAAAGAAACATCAACTTGCACGAGTTTTACGTGTCGATAAAATGACATATGCTGCACTCGAAGCAACATTATTTACCTATCTTAAAGGAAAGTACTCCGAAATACCGACAATTCGGGACATCATCGTTCCAAAGGAGGAGATAATGGGACGCTGTGAGCTTTTTCGTAAATGTTTATTAGAAAAAACAAATCAATTTACAATCGAAATAAAAGAAGATGGTTCGCCGATCGGAGGAGGAACAATGCCTGGAGTTGAGGTGCCTACTAATATAATTTGTTTAACACATTCTAAAAAGTCTGCAGAGGATCTGGCATCTCAGCTACGTCAGCACTCCATACCAATCATTGTTCGGATTAAAAATAACGAAGTCCTACTTGATTTTAGGACAATAGAAAATGAAGAAATCGATGAAATTGTAACAGCATTTACGCTTATTGGATAAAAATCCGGCAGTTCTTTATGTAGTTTTCGACGTCTAGCTCTAGGCGCCATCGGCTCGAGGTCATAAGCCAATCGCTTCTGAAGGTAAAAAAACACCTTCTGTCAGCGCTTGGCTTATGCTTGACTTGCACAGGACAAGAAAGGCTTCGAGAGCATTAATCATCGCACGAAGAAAATGCATAGCATTTTCGAGGAAGTGCTGACATCGACGTTCGCCACAGGACGTGGCGGTATTTAGTCGATGTTCCTTAATATGGTCGCCCTGCGCTTTTTTTATTTACATATCATGCCCTTGGTTATGTTTTTGTCTAGAGTGGTTGCGGTTTTTTACTTTTTTCGAACCACTCAAAGGCTGAGGTTGACTTCCTGCATTTTGACCACCATTTGCTCTAATATCCTTGAATGTATTTTTTTCACCCATGTTTTTATCCCCCCTTATATGTATTAGGATAGTGTTTTTCCACTTTTTTATGCGATTGTATTTTGAATGTTTTTTTGGAAAAAAGGTAAGCTATAATTGCACGAATTACCTTAAGGGAGTTGAAAAAATGCCGTATCATAAGGATAAACAGCAGGCCTTTCAAGCAGCACAACAAGGGACAGAGCAAGCAAGAGATGTTTATGCAAATATCGTTAACAATGATCCAGATTATGGTGCTCATCTAAAACGATTGAAAAATGAGGTTAATGAAGCCTATCAACAAATTGAAAATGCAATGGAAGTGGCATCGGAGCACCAAAAATCACAGCTTCAGCAGTTTCAACAGGATTTACAATCCATTATGAACGAAGTAAATGAATAAAAATAAGCCCGCTATAAGCGGGCAATTCGATTTGTCTAGCTGCAGGAGCCATCGGCTCTATGGTCTAGCGAATCGCTTCTGAAGGTAAATGGCACCTTCTGTCAGCGCTTGTCTTATGCTTGTCGCCGATGAGCGTGCTCCTTGCGTTTTTCTCTTTTATTGATTTTTCTTTCGCTTTTTATTGTTTTGACGTTGCTCCGCAGTTAATGGCTCATTTGCAAATTCTTCATTATATCCAGCCCCAACACCTTGCGCACTTGCGTCGTTCATTCCAGGTCGAACATGATTTGCTTTGCGTTTCGACATTCTTTTCACCTCCGACCTTATTTTCTTCATTTTCCACCAAATTATCCTTTTACCTGATAAGTAAAACTTATAGAGTATAATAACAATCTTGTTATTTACTTATGTATATAGTTATATTAGTATATGTATTGTAAGGGGTTTAATGGGAAGAGTTTTAAAGTCTCTTAAATTTCGACAATTGTGTAAAATTGCTTTACTATTATAATAAAGGGGGTATACATATGGCAAAACATGATGTATTTAATGCACGTTCTTCATTCGAAGCAAACGGCAAAAAGTATAACTATTATAGCTTACAAGCATTAGAAGATGCGAAAATTGGTAACGTTTCAAAATTGCCATATTCCATTAAGGTTCTTTTAGAATCTGTATTACGTCAAGTTGATGGAAGAGTAATTAAAAAAGAACATGTTGAAAACTTAGCAAAATGGGGAACTGATAAATTACAAGAGGTTGACGTTCCGTTCAAGCCTTCTCGTGTAATTCTTCAAGATTTTACTGGGGTACCTGCTGTAGTTGATTTAGCTTCACTGCGTAAAGCAATGGCTGACATGGGTGGAGACCCACAAAAAATCAACCCAGAAATTCCAGTAGATCTAGTTATTGACCACTCTGTTCAAGTTGATAGAGCGGGAACACTTGATGCATTAAAATTCAATATGGACCTAGAATTTGAACGTAATGCTGAGCGTTATAAGTTCTTAAGCTGGGCTACAAAAGCATTTGACAACTACCGTGCTGTACCACCAGCAACGGGTATCGTTCACCAAGTTAACCTTGAATACTTAGCTAATGTTGTTCATGCAGTTGAAGGTGAAAATGGTGAATTTGAAGCATTCCCAGATACACTTGTAGGTACTGACTCTCATACTACAATGATTAACGGTATTGGTGTACTTGGTTGGGGTGTTGGAGGAATTGAAGCTGAAGCAGGAATGCTTGGTCAGCCTTCCTATTTCCCAGTACCTGAAGTTATCGGTGTGAAATTAGTAGGTACATTACCAAATGGTACGACTGCTACTGACTTAGCACTTAAAGTAACTCAAGTATTGCGTCAAAAGGGCGTTGTTGGTAAATTTGTTGAATTCTTCGGTCCTGGAGTATCACAACTTCCACTAGCAGACCGTGCAACTATTTCTAACATGGCTCCAGAATACGGTGCTACATGCGGATTCTTCCCAGTAGATGGCGAAGCTTTAGAATACCTTCGTTTAACTGGACGTGATGAAGAGCAAGTTAAAGTTGTAGAAGAGTACTGTAAAGCGAACGGCTTATTCTATACACCTGATGTAGAAGATCCAACTTTCACAGATGTTGTTGAAGTTAATCTTTCTGAAATTGAAGCAAATCTTTCTGGTCCTAAGCGTCCACAAGATTTAATTCCACTTTCAAAAATGAAAGAAGCTTATCAAACTGCGTTAACAGCCACGGGTAACCAAGGCTACGGTTTAACTCCTGAAGAAATTAATAAGGAAATAACTGTAAAGTTCAACGATGGTGATGAAGTACAAATGAAGACAGGTGATATCGCAATTGCTGCAATCACAAGCTGTACAAATACTTCTAACCCATACGTAATGTTAGGTGCCGGTCTAGTTGCGAAAAAAGCAGTTGAAAAAGGCTTAGAAGTACCTAAATTTGTAAAAACATCTTTAGCACCTGGTTCTAAAGTTGTTACTGGATACTTAGAAGATTCAGGTTTACTTCCATACCTTGAAAAGCTTGGCTTTAGCACTGTTGGTTATGGATGTACAACATGTATCGGTAACTCAGGTCCATTAGCTCCTGAAATTGAAAAAGCAGTTGCTGAAAATGACCTAGTCATCACATCAGTTCTTTCTGGTAACCGTAACTTTGAAGGACGTATTCACCCGCTGGTAAAAGGTAACTACCTTGCATCACCACCACTTGTAGTGGCATATGCACTAGCTGGTACAGTTGATATCGACCTACAAAAAGAACCTATCGGAAAAGATAAAGACGGCAACGATGTATTCTTTAATGACATCTGGCCTTCTGCGGAAGAAGTGAAGGCAGAAGTTAAGAATACTGTTACACCTGAGCTATTCAGAAAAGAATACGAGCGTGTATTTGATGATAATGAGCGTTGGAATGAAATTGAAAGCACTGACCAAGCACTTTATGTGTGGGATGAAGATTCAACATACATTCAAAACCCACCATTCTTTGAAGGCTTATCTAAAGAAGCAGGTGAAGTTAAGCCGCTTGGTGGTTTACGTGTAATTGGTAAATTCGGTGATTCCGTAACAACTGACCATATTTCACCAGCAGGTTCAATTGGTAAAGACACACCAGCAGGTAAATACCTACAAGAAAAAGGTGTAACGCCACGTGACTTCAACTCTTACGGTTCACGTCGTGGTAACGACCGCGTAATGACAAGAGGAACGTTCGCGAATATCCGTATTCGCAACCAAATCGCTCCTGGTACAGAAGGTGGTTGGACTACTTACTGGCCAACAGGAGAAGTAATGTCTATCTATGATGCATGTATGAAATACAAGCAGGATGGAACTGGCCTAGCTGTTATCGCTGGTAACGACTACGGGATGGGATCATCACGTGACTGGGCAGCGAAAGGTACTAATCTACTTGGCATTAAGACAGTTATTGCTGAAAGCTTCGAGCGTATTCACCGTAGTAACCTTGTATTAATGGGAGTGCTTCCATTACAATTTAAGCAAGGTGAAAATGCTGAAACTCTTGGCCTAACTGGTCAAGAAGCAATCGAAGTTCAAATTGACGAAAATGTAAAACCACGTGATTATGTAAAAGTAACGGCTACTGACGAAGAAGGAAACAAGAAAGAATTTGAAGTACTTGTTCGTTTCGATAGTGAAGTTGAAATTGATTACTATCGTCACGGAGGTATCCTACAAATGGTACTTCGTGAAAAAATGAAGGGCTAAAAAGAAGCTAGTCATTACCCTTGATTCTTAGGCAGTTTTGTGGAATTCACAAAACTGCCTTTTAAATTTATCCTTTTGTATGGTTAAATAGGTATAATGAGAATAGGAATACTATATGAATTTTGCTGAAATTGTACGGAGGATTTAAATAGTGAAAAAAATTATCATTGCGCTCGTTCTATTAGGACTGGTTGGATATGCTGTTTTTGAATTTGTTCAAGAGCAGAAAAGAGGGGTAACCGGTATCGAAATTGGAAATACGGCACCTGACTTTGAACTTCAATTATTAAATGATGAAAATGAGACTGTTCGTTTATCCGATTTACAAGGGAAAAAGGTTGTTGTCAACTTCTGGGCATCATGGTGCAAGCCATGTCGAGAAGAAATGCCTGAAATTCAAACGTTTTATGAAAATAAAAGCGATGATGTTGAAGTGTTAGCAGTCAACATGACGGCTTCCGAAGTGAAGGCAGAAAATGCACATAAATTTGTCGAAGGAAAAGGTTATAAATTTCCACTCTTAGTCGACCCAAAAAACCAAGCAAGTAGTGATTATAAGGTTTTAGGATTACCTGAAACATTTTTCATTAATTCAGATGGAACGATTAATGATTATATTAAGGGGCAAATGGACTTAGAAATGCTTGAAAGCAAAGTCAATAAATTAAAGTGATAAAAAGGACCAATATTCAATTTGGTTCTTTTTTTGTGTCTTTTTTTTAACAAAAAATAATCTTTATTTAATTTTTAAATAAATTTTCGAAAATTTGTAATAATTTATTCGTTTATTGGGGATTATTACTATTACAATAGTAAATAGAGGAAGGTGAGAAAATTGAGAAAAGTTAGAAAGGTATCATTTGCAGATTTGGTTAACGAAAACAAGCAACAATTGTTGAAGGACCAAGAAGCAATGGATCGTATCGAGGCAAGACTTGAGCAAAAAAGATTAGAAAAAGCTGAGTAGATTTTCCATCGAATCTTAGATATGGATACTATCTCCATTCTTCTTTTTACATGAGAATCCCTAATACGGGTGATAATGAAAAGGAGGAGGAGGAAAAAATAATGCCACAAAAAGACCATGAAAAATTTAAACCTAACCAAATTGGTACACAGCCGCGTGGATTTGGCGGAAATAAAGGGAAAAAGATGCAGGATAAATCAGGGAAGCATGCTCAGGTTATGCAAACAAAAGGTGAATAATTGAATACACAATGACTAAAAGGGCGTTTTAACAACGTCCTTTTATTTTGCACTAAAAAATATCCTTTTTTTACATGTCAATCTGCTTTCTTTTCAGAAATAAAATTTTCATATATGAAGCAAAATAGAGTTGTACTACATTACATAGGAGGAATTAGCGTGACCCAAAACAGACCAAAACCAGACGATCGTAGCGATAATGTAGAAAAACTCCAAGACATGGTTCAAAACACAATGGAGAACATCGAGGAATCAAAAGAGGCAATGCAGTTCTCTAATGAACAAGATCAACAAAGAATTCAAGCAAAAAATGAGCGTCGCCAAGAATCAATTGCAGCAATGAAGGAAGAAATTCAAGACGAAGCAACAGCTCGCGAAAATGGTTATCAATAACATGAAGGAGTATGCCTAGTGATATGGCATACTCTATTTTTGTGATTTCTTACATTCATTTCAATTTTCAAGGCTTTTCCAATTATGATACTATATTTATAAGAATCATTAGAATTTAAAATTAGGGAGAGGTCTTAATTGCTCATTTCAAAGAAGGAAGTTGAAGTACGATACGCAGAAACAGATCAGATGGGTGTCGTCTATCACGCAAATTATTTAGTGTGGATGGAATTAGGAAGAACGCAGCTTATAAAAGATTTAGGTTTTAGCTATGCGGGAATGGAGAGCGATGGTATTATTTCTCCAGTTATTGATTTACAGGTTTCCTATAAAAAACCATTAAGATATGGAGAAATAGCATTAGTTAAGACTTGGATTGAACATTATGACGGTCTCAGAGTCATATATGGTTATGAAATTGAAAGCCCAGATGGAGAGGTTTCCGTGAATGCAACCTCATCACATGTTTGTGTGAAAAAAGATTCATTCCGTCCAATTTCGATAAGAAAACATTATCCAGACTGGCATGCTGCTTACGAAAATGCCAAAAAGAAAGCTGAATAAAAACAAGGCATATCCAATGGATGTGCCTTGTTTAATTTGGTTTATTGTGCTGTATCCAGCCATTGATTCATATGATGGGTCATTTCTTCATATTTACTAGATGCATTGCTAAACCCAAAGTTTTTAGCGTCTTGGAGTGGTACGACTTTAAAGCTTTTATATTGACTGTTTGATACAAAGGTTGGTGTGAATTGTGGATTTTGAACTCGGATGATGGTTTCATCCTTTGATTTTACTTCTTTTACAATTTCCACTTGTAAAATACCGCCAATATCCTTATAATCCCACATCTGACCAGATAAGAAATTGCCAAGTGAGTATACAACAAATGTTTGATTTCCATTTTTACCTGTTAACCAATCCATCGGCTGTAATACGTGGGGATGGTGACCGATAATGAGGTCGACACCCTCATCTGCAAGCTGTTGGGCCAATTGTTTTTGGTAATCGTTTGGGAATAATTGATACTCATTTCCCCAGTGCATGCTAACCGAAACGACATCAGCTACTTCCTTTGCTGCTTTGATGTCTTTTTTGATCAATTCCATATCAATTAAGTTAACGAGATAGTCTTTTCCATTTGGTACAGGTATGCCATTTGTCCCATAGGTGTAAGAAAGGAATGCAATGCTGATTCCATTTCGATTTAGCACACGAATTTTACTTTTATCCTCAAGACTCTGATAGCCTCCTGTATATTCCATTTCAATTTTATTCAAATAGTTAGTTGCGCTTATAATTGCCTTTTCGCCCCTGTCAAGCGTATGGTTGTTAGCAATTGAAACGATATCAACACCTGCATCCTTAAATGCATCTGCAACCTCATAAGGGCTATTAAAGCTCGGATAAGTAGATAATCCGATTTCAGTTCCACCAACGATTGTTTCCTGGTTGGCGATTGTGATGTCGGCATTTTCAAGTAAATCCTTCACATTTGCAATCATTGGTTTGAAATCATAGCCACTGCCAGTGTTGGCATCATTATATACGATGGAATGAATTAATATATCCCCGATTGCTGCAAGTGTCATTGAAGATGTAAATGGCTTAAACTCTTGCTCAGTCTTCTTAAAATCATGATTTTGAGCAACGTAATTTTTAGTTACTGAATTAGCCTTCACACTATTTAGTGTGTAATAAACACCTATTGGTATAAGTAATAAAACAAGTAAACTGATGAGATATTTTGTGATGTTAATTGGTTTTCGTTTCCTTCTACTTCTTCTCATATGACACTACACCCCATACATTATGATAATTCTACTATAATACAAAACTATGAAAAAATGTTAGAAGTTTATCGAATATTGTCAAAAATCTTAGGATGTTTCATAAGTCGAAATAACTAGGAAGGATAATTTTAAAAACTGGCGAATTTATTTAATGATGGAATCAAATTAAGATGAAGAAGGTGTTAATGAATGAAATTTCAAAAACCAGATGTCGAACAGTTTTTTAAAACCTTTGGTATTCAAAACTTTACGATAAGCCCAGATGAAAAACAGCTCGTATTTAGTACGAATTTGAGCGGAAAATATAATCTATGGGCAATGGACTTACCAAACCAATTCCCTTATCCACTTACTTTTAATGATCAAAGCTGTCAAGAGCTTACCTATGATAAGAATGGTCAATTTTTGATTGTGGGCTTTGATAAGGATGGCGATGAAAATACTCAATTATATGCAATCCAACCACAGGGTGGGGAGTTAAAGCCAGTAAGAATACAAGAGGGGCATCGTCATATGAATGCCATCCTATCAAAGGATGGAAAAAAATTATATTATACTTCAACAAAGGATAATGCAATGTGTTTGAATGCATATTGTTTTAACTTAGAAACGGAAGAAGAGACGATTATTAATGAAGGAAAAGATGCAGCAACCTATTTAGCGACGCTTAGTCCTGATGAAAGTAGTCAAATTTATGGAAAGCATTTTGCAAATACCTATTCTTTGGCCTATTTACATAAAAACGGAAAAGAATATCGCTTGACACCTGAAACTGATCAACAGCATACTGTTTCGGATGTCTTATTTGTATCTGAAACTACGATTTACTTAGTAACAGATTATGATGATGATTTTTCCTATCTTGCAAAATATGATGTAAATACGAATCAATTTTCAAAGGTTGTTTCACTTGAAAATGAAGATTTTAAGTCAATAAAATATAATGAGAAATCTCAAAAAATATATATTGTAAGTGAAAAGGGTGTTGAGGATTTTTTATATGTCTTTGATATTGAGTCTGGTGAATTAAAGAAGCTTGAGACACCAACCTCTGTCATTGAAAAATTAATTGTGACTGAAGATGATAACCTTTATGTTCTTGGACGTTCGGCTACAAGACCATTTAACATCTATAAGCGATCGGATACTGAAAATACATGGGTACGGTGTACCAATTACGGAGTTCCTGGTGTAAATGAAGAGGAGCTTGTTCATCCGGATGTTGTCACTTATCCTTCATTTGATGGGCTGGAAATTGAAGCGCTCTTTTTTAAGGCAAATGAGGATGTATCGAATGGTCATGTGATTTTATGGCCACATGGTGGTCCACAGGCTGCAGAAAGAAAATTCTTTAGAGCAATGTTTCAATTTTTAGTTAATCGGGGTTATAGTATTTTTGCTCCGAATTTCCGTGGTTCGACTGGTTACGGTTTGGAATTTACCAAAATGGTAGAGGGCGACTGGGGACATGGACCTCGCCTAGATAATATAGAAGGACTGGAATGGTTAATTAATAATGGGTATGCTAATCGTGACAAAATCCTACTATTAGGTGGCAGCTACGGTGGATATATGGCTCTTTTACTTCATGGTATGCACCCTGAATACTTTAAAGCTGTAATTGATATCTTTGGACCAAGTGATCTATTCTCCTTTATAGATTCAGTTCCCGAGCATTGGAAGCCTGTCATGAATCAATGGGTCGGTGATCCTGTGAAGGACCGTGATAAGTTAATAGAGTTTTCACCAATTACCCATTTAGATGGCATGGTGAAGCCGATGCTCGTAATCCAAGGTGCTAATGACCCTCGTGTTGTAAAAGCAGAATCTGATAAAATTGTACAAGCATTGCAGGAAAAAGGCAGGGACATCGAATATCTTGTGCTTGAGGATGAGGGCCATGGATTTTCAAAGAAGGAAAACGAAATCAAGGTAAACCGAAAAATATTAGAATTTTTTGATCGATTTATCTAGAACAGTAAGACGTGTGACTCTAAAAGGGCCACACGTCTATTTTATAACCACTTAATCTTTGGTTCTGTTTTATTTTTAATACGAGCGATGTTTGCCCGGTGGCGATAAAATACGAATACCGCTAGTAATGAAACAACGATGATTAAAGGATAATCAGTTTTAATAAAAATACTATAAACAATACTGAAAGTAATGCAATAAATGGCCACCAGCATAGAAGACAGAGAAACCATTTTCGTCACTTTTAAGAAAATGAAAAAGAATAATAAAGTCGTTAGAAACAAGATTGGATTATACCCTAACAGAATTCCACCAGAGGTTGCAACTGCTTTTCCACCTTTAAAGCCTGCGAAAATGGGATACATATGGCCAACAACTGCAACTATCCCAACTAATAAAGGGAAATAATCTGGAAATGAATCACCCAATAATAGTAAGGGAAGCAAGGTTGCCAATGTTCCTTTTAATATATCGGCGGTTGTTACAATTAAACCTGCTTTTTTTCCAAGTGTACGGAATGTATTTGTACCACCTAAATTTCCGCTGCCGTGCTCCCGTATATCAATACCGTAGCCAACCTTTCCAACGATTAACCCTGAGGGGATCGAACCAAGAAGATAGGCAAGGAGAATAATAACAATATTTAACACCATATACATAGCTCCTTTAAAAAATAATAAAATAAATGCTACCTGCAACATTGTACCATTCTTTTGCGATGATACCATGCTTGTACAAGTATTCTCATTATACTAGAAATTTTTCCTTACAATGATTTTTTTTATTAATTTCGACAAAAAATAGTTGAACACCTTATAGTTAACAATCAATTGTATTTAAAATCAAAATAAATGCAGGAATATCTATGCTTGGGACCGAAATACTATGAGAGATATCAAATCGTAAAAATTTTAAAAGGGGATTTAAATATGGTATTAGAAATTCCAACTCGTGATGAACTCGGTAAAATTTTAAAGAAAAGTAAAAGGATTGCAGTTGTAGGATTATCTGATAACCCTGAAAGAACCTCCAATATGATAAGTAAAGCCATGCAGGATGCTGGATACGACATCATTCCTGTAAATCCAACTATTGACGAAACATTAGGTGTTAAAGCTGTAAAGTCACTTAAGGATATTGAAGGGCATATTGATATTGTCAATGTTTTTCGGCGTTCTGAGTATTTAATGGATGTTGCGAAGGAATTTGATGAAATTGATGCAGATGTGTTTTGGTCACAGCTTGGTTGCGTTAGTGAAGAAGCCTATAGCTTCTTGAAGGATCGTGGGTATACTGTTGTCATGGATCGCTGTATTAAGGTTGAGCATGCGCTGACAAAATAATAGGTCACGAGAAAAAATCCTTGTTTTTACACAAGGATTTTCGCCTTTTCGTGAGAAACGGTTTGCGAAATTTGAATAAAGATATAAAATAAAGGATAGGGCATTAAAAAACAAAACATTTGTTCTGTAAAGTAAGATATACTTAAAAGAGTGAAACTACTTATATAGAGAGAGGCTATTTGTTAGCTATGTACTTGGGGAATCTCCCAAGTGTTTTGTATATGAAAGGGGTATGTTTTTTGATAAAGCAACAATTTGATTACAATGATGATGCAATTCAGGTATTAGAAGGCCTTGAAGCCGTTAGAAAAAGACCTGGTATGTATATTGGAAGCACCGATAGTAAAGGTCTACACCACCTTGTTTATGAGATTGTAGATAACTCAGTGGATGAAGCCTTATCGGGTTATGGAAATCACATCATTGTTAAAATCCATAAAGACAATAGTATAAGTGTCCAGGATAAAGGACGTGGAATGCCAACCGGGATGCATAAAATGGGTAAGCCAACACCAGAGGTTATTTTCACAGTGCTACACGCAGGTGGAAAATTTGGACAAGGTGGGTATAAAGCTAGTGGCGGTCTCCATGGGGTTGGGGCTTCAGTTGTTAATGCCTTATCTGAGTGGCTCATCGTTACAATTAAGCGTAATGGATTTGTCTATGAACAGCGCTTTGAGAACGGTGGAATACCGGCTACGACACTTGAAAATAAAGGAAAAACAAATCAAACAGGAACAACTATTCATTTCAAGCCAGATCCAGCGATTTTTAGTATAACCACCTTTAATTTTGAAACAATAAGTGAACGATTAAGAGAATCCGCTTTTTTATTAAAAGGGTTAAAGATAGAAATCATAGATGAGCGAAACGATTTCCGGGAAGTATATCATTATGAAAACGGCCTTGAAGCCTTTATCGAATACCTGAATGAAGAAAAAGATGAGTTACATCCTGTTGTTTCATTTGAAGGTGTCCAGAATCGAATCGAAGTCGATTTTGCTTTTCAATTTAATGATGGCTATTCAGAAAATATCTTATCCTTTGTAAACAATGTGAGAACAAAAGATGGCGGAACCCATGAAGTTGGTTCAAAGACTGCTTTAACTCGTGCCTTCAATGAGTATGCAAGGAAAACGGGCCAATTAAAAGAAAAGGATAAAAACCTTGATGGTTCTGATATTCGTGAAGGTTTAACTGCGATTGTGTCTGTTCGTATTCCTGAAGAATTACTGCAATTTGAAGGTCAAACAAAAGGTAAGCTAGGAACAAGTGAAGCACGTTCAGCCGTCGATTCAGTTGTTTCAGAGAACCTTGCATATTTCCTTGAGGAGAATCCAGATGTAAGTACACTTCTTGTTAAAAAAGCAATTAAAGCTTCTCAAGCAAGAGAAGCAGCGAGAAAAGCAAGAGAAGAAGCAAGAAGTGGGAAAAAGAGAAAGAGGTCAGAAACGTTATTAAGTGGTAAGCTAACACCAGCTCAATCTCGAAACCCTGAAAAAAACGAACTGTACTTAGTTGAGGGTGATTCCGCTGGAGGTTCAGCTAAACAAGGACGAGACCGCCGTTTCCAAGCCGTTCTTCCACTAAGAGGTAAGGTCATCAATACTGAGAAAGCAAAGCTTGCTGATATTTTTAAAAATGAAGAAATCAATACAATCATCCATACAATCGGCGGCGGGGTCGGTGCAGATTTTACAGTTGAAGATATCAATTATGACAAAATCGTTATTATGACAGATGCTGACACCGATGGGGCGCATATCCAAGTCTTACTTCTAACATTCTTTTACCGCTATATGAAACCATTAATTGAAGCGGGTAAGGTCTATATTGCCCTTCCACCTCTTTATAAGGTAAGTAAGGGAGCAGGCAAGAAGGAAGTACTTGAATATGCATGGAGTGATGAGGAATTAAAGGGTGCAATTAGTAAAATAGGAAAAGGGTATATGATTCAGCGCTATAAAGGTTTAGGAGAAATGAATGCTGATCAACTATGGGATACAACCATGAACCCTGAAACGAGAACGCTAATTCGAGTCCGAATTGATGATGGAGCAAGAGCCGAGCGCAGAGTAACAACACTTATGGGCGATAAGGTAGAACCACGTCGTAAGTGGATTGAATCAAATGTCGCCTTTGGTCTTGATGATGATTCGAATATTTTGGACAATGAAAATTTATCGGTCGTAGAAGGAGAGTAACAGATAGATGGTACAAGCAGAAAAATTTCGTGATTTACCTCTTGAGGAGGTAATCGGAGATCGTTTCGGTAGATATAGTAAATATATAATTCAAGATCGTGCATTACCAGATGCAAGGGACGGGCTAAAACCAGTTCAAAGACGTATTTTATACGCGATGCATGTTGAAGGTAATACGTCTGAAAAAGGTTTCCGTAAATCGGCTAAAACAGTCGGTAATGTAATTGGTAACTACCATCCTCATGGTGATACGTCTGTATATGATGCAATGGTTCGTTTGAGTCAGGACTGGAAGGTTCGAAATGTCTTGGTTGAAATGCACGGAAATAACGGTAGTAATGACGGTGACCCAGCGGCAGCGATGCGTTATACGGAAGCACGTCTTTCAAGTCTTGCTTCCGAGCTTTTACGTGATATCGAGAAAAATACAGTTGAATTCATTCCAAACTTTGATGATACCAGTAAAGAACCAGTTGTATTACCAGCTAGTTTTCCGAATTTGCTGGTTAATGGTTCAACGGGGATCTCAGCAGGATATGCAACGGATATACCACCTCATAATCTAGGTGAGGTCATAGATGGCGTTATTATGCGAATCGATCATCCAAATTCAACAGTCGATGACCTTATGCAGACAATTAAAGGTCCTGATTTTCCAACAGGCGGTATTATCCAGGGGATTGAAGGGATTAAAAAAGCCTATGAAACAGGAAAAGGAAAAATAATAGTACGTGGAAAAGCGGACATCGAGGATCTACGTGGTGGAAAACAACAAATTGTTGTTACTGAAATTCCATATGAAGTGAATAAAGCAAATATGGTTAAAAAGATTGACGAGATTCGTTTAGACCGAAAAGTCGAAGGGATAAGTGAAGTCCGTGATGAAACAGACCGAACAGGCTTAAGAATCGTCATTGAACTAAAAAAAGACGCAGATGCACAGGGAGTTTTAAATTTCCTCTATAAAAATACTGATCTTCAAATAACCTATAACTTTAATATGGTTGCGATTTTAGACAGAAGACCAGTATTGATGAGTTTACCGAGGATTTTGGATGCGTATATTAATCATCAAAAAGAGGTTATTACCAATCGATCAAATTATGAATTGGAAAAAGCGCGTGAACGTCAGCATGTGGTTGAAGGTCTTATTAAGGCTTTATCAATCTTAGATGAAGTGATCGCGACAATCCGTGCGTCAAAAGATAAAAAAGACGCAAAAAATAACTTGATCAATAAATTTGGATTTACAGAACCTCAATCTGAAGCGATTGTTTCCTTGCAATTATATCGTTTAACAAATACAGACATCACAGCATTGCAGCAGGAATTTGATGAATTAAATAAAAAAATTAGTGAACTAGTGGAAATTCTTCAAAATGAACGAAAGCTTTTACAAGTGATAAAAACAGACCTAAAACGTGTGAAAAAGACGTATGGGGATAATCGTCGTTCAAAAATTGAAGATGAGATCGAAGAGATTAAAATTAATCTTGAGGTTATGATTCCATCCGAGGATGTAATCGTAACTGTGACCCAGGACGGCTATGTAAAACGAACAAGTCCTAGGTCCTATGCGGCATCAAACGGCCTTGACTTTGGCATGAAGGATACGGATCGATTGTTACGCCAATTCGAAATCAATACAACGGACACATTATTACTTTTTACAAACAAAGGGAATTACTTATACATCCCAGTACACGAGCTTCCTGATATAAGGTGGAAGGACCTTGGCCAACATGTTGCCAATATTATTAGTATAGAACGTGATGAGTTTATTATTGAGGCCTTCCCAGTTACAAATTTTGAGCTTCCTGAATATCTTCTTTTCATCACGAAGAACGGAATGGTGAAAAAATCAGAGTTGTCGTTGTATAAAGCACAACGATATTCAAAGCCACTTGTTGCAATAAACCTAAAAAATGATGATGAAGTCGTAAATGTTCACATCACAAATGGAAATATGGATGTTTTCCTAGTTTCCCACCTAGGATATGGACTTTGGTTCGGAGAAGAAGAAGTAAACGTTGTTGGTCAAAGAGCAGCAGGGGTTAAAGGAATTAATCTAAAAGACAATGACTATGTTGTCGCTGGATCCGTTATTCCACCATCTACTCCTGCTGAATTATCTATCATTACCCAACGTGGTGCTGTGAAGAAAATGAAAATTACAGAATTTGAAAAGGCAACCCGTGCAAAACGTGGATTAGTTATGCTTCGTGAATTAAAGAATCACCCACATCGCATTGTAGGAGCACATTTTGTTACAAATTTAGATGAAATTTTCCTCAAGACACATAATGGAAAAATTGAATCCGTTGATACTAAATTGTTACGTCCAAATGATCGCTATAGCAATGGCTCGTTTGCTGTCGATTCGGATGAAGCGGGAGAAGTTATCGATACATGGATTGTCACTCAAGAAGAAACGAATGATGAAACAAAATAACAATACAAAAAACAGCTACTGAATGGTAGCTGTTTTTTGATGATGAAAAATTGTCAAACTAAATGTCTTAATTTCGAAAAATATTTATATTTTAAATATGTCTGCTTTACTGTACAATAATTTTATAAGGATGTCGGATTAACTTTATTCGGTTGGGGTTTGAACCCCGGCTGAATAAAGTTTAAGCCTCCGGCGGATGCTACGATTTTTCTGAGGGGATTTTTCGATCAGTAAGATTAAAGATTAAAAATGCCACATCCTGTGGCAACGTCTTTATGACCAACTTCCTGTGGGCTTAAAAATCGGTCGCAATTTCGCCAGGGCGCATTTGATTTAGTAGAGAGTAGGTAATATTGCGAAAATGGTTAAAAAATATATTAATAAAAGAAACATATTGCTTGTTATTGCGTTAATTGTTTCATTGTATTTATTACCAATGTCAATTTCATTAATTTTAGCATTTTTAACCGCTCTTTTATTGGAGCCAATTGTTCATTTATTAAGCACACAATACCGAATTAAACGAATCTATTCTGTTACTATAACGTTTGTCGTTTTTATGGTATTTGTATTGTTTTTGGGCTATTTATTAGTCAATGTCATTATTAATCAATTGATTACAATCGTAAAAAATATTCCGTTTTATGTTTCAAGTATTGATACAGATCAAATCATGGCGACCTTTCAAAAATTTGAAACCTATTTTGAGGATTTACCAAAGGAAGTCATGGATTCAATTATGAATACCCTGTATTCCTTCCAAGATTTATTGATTGTTGTGGCTAGGAATATTACAGAGGGGACTTTTGGTTTTGTTTCAAGTCTTCCACAACTATTATTAGAGCTAATTGTGTACTTAGTTGCAGCATTTCTTTTCATGAACGATCTTCCAGGCATTAAAAACAGACTTAAGGATATGTTGCAGGAAAGTACAATTGAAAAAATGAAAATTGTCACAACCCAATTGAAAAAGATATTTGTTGGCTTTTTAAAAGCACAAATCGTTCTTAGTGGTGTAACATTTATCATTACTTATATTGGACTATGGATTTTGGATGTTAAATACCTTTTAATTCTTTCATTACTCATTGTTCTTGTCGATTTATTACCGATACTAGGTACTGGATCCTTCATTGTCCCGTGGGCCGTTTTTGTATTAATTAACGGAAACACCAAACTTGGGGTAGGATTATTGATTCTGTTTGTACTAATCACGGTGATTCGGAAAATTATCGAACCAAAGGTTTATTCGCAAAGCTTCGGAATCAGTGCTTTAGCAGCGCTTATTAGCATGTATTTAGGATTTAAAATAATTGGGATTGTCGGATTACTGCTCGGACCGCTACTCGTAATCCTATACGATTCTTTAACAAAAGCTGGAGTGATTAATTTCGGTTTTAAATCGGATAAATTTTAAGAAAAAGCTACCTAGGGTAGCTTT
>NZ_JBALOP010000057.1:0-19026 GCF_036962685.1 Bacillus sp. JJ1566
CCTTTTGATGGGAAATACTATTACGAATAAAAAATTAAGTGATTTTTTAAATTTAAAATCTCCATCAGCGGCAAAAACAATTTTAAATTCACTAAATTTGCAATATCAAGGAACATTCAAGGACAGAGTTTATTTTTTACAGGAGAATATTGAGTTGAATCAAAAAAATAACCGGGAAAATTAATTAAATTTTCCGATTGCAGCCAATAAAAAATATTTACAGCTGATAAATTGAATTTACAGCCATTAATTTTAAAATACAGCCGATAACCAAATTTTTCAGCCGTTAGGGAAAAAATCAATAAAAAATAACCAAACTTACAAAAGTAAGTTTGGTTATGACTAGTAAGCTACACGGTCAGAATGGCTTCAACTCTTTTAATCTCTTCAAATCCAAGGACAAGGTCAGATGCTTTGGCATTTGCCTCGATTTGTTCCGGATTTGTTGCACCAACTAGAGTGCTCGCAATATTATGCTGTCTTAAAATCCAGGATAGGGCTAATTCAGGTAAGGTAACCCCTAATTCATTTGAAAATTCCTCAAGCCGGTCTAGCTTCGTCGATACGATCCCATCAATAATGTTTTTCACCCATGAATTCACCTGTGAGTTTGCCCCCCTACTTCCACTAGGAATTGAGCCTCCTCTATATTTTCCTGTTAGTACACCTTGTGCCAGTGGAGAGTAAACCACCTGTGAAATACCATTCTTTTCACAAACCGGGATAATTTCATCCTCAATATCTCGATGGAGCATATTGTATTGTGGCTGGTTTACAATAATTCGATCCAATAAATATTTATCTGCAACAGCAGTCGCTTCCTGAATTTGAGCGGCAGTCCACTCACTTACACCGACATAAAGAATTTTTCCTTGCCGTATCAAATCATCAATTGCGCGTAAAGTCTCATCCAAAGGAGTATCCTCATCATAGCGATGACAGTAAAATACATCAACATAGTCTAATTTCATGCGTTTTAAACTTGCATGGACTTGCTCGATCACATGTTTTCTCGATAAGCCCCGATCGTTAGGTCCATCTCCCATTGCACCAAAAGCCTTTGTTGTTATACAATAGGATTCCCTTGGGTATTCTTTTAACGCACCTGCTAAGATTCGTTCCGCTTCCCCGCGTTCATACACATTTGCCGAATCAAAAAAATTTATCCCAAGTTCATATGCTTTATGAACGGTTTTCACTGCCATTTCTTCATCTACTGTTTTACCAAAGGTCAACCAGCTTCCTAAACTGATTTCACTAACCTTAAGTCCCGAACGACCTAACCTTCTGTATTTCATATCATATCTCCTCCTTACATTGCGAGTACTGTCTTACCATTAAATTTATCAGAAATTTCAAACTAGGTAAAGTGAATGTATGGAAAATTAATGAGTGGTTTTTTGTCTTGATTTCACTAACTTTATTTAGAATTTTCACTTTACAAATATGGAAAAAAGGTTTTTCATAGAGGAAAGGATTAAAATATCTTTCAAATGAAAAGGGAACAAAGGAGATATATATAAATGCTCGCAGCGAAAACTCAGGCATCTAGAACAAAAATCGATGAGCAAAAAACGCTTTATGGGATTTTATTTATCATTGGATTTTGTCACATGCTTAATGATTCCATCCAGGCCATCATCCCAGCGATGTTTCCAATTCTGGAACGATCAATGGGGCTTTCGTTTACACAGCTTGGATTAATATCCTTCGCATTGCAGATTGTATCATCGGTTGCCCAACCTGTTGTTGGATGGTATACAGATAAAAAACCAATGCCATATGCTTTACCAATCGGACTGACTTCCACCTTTTTTGGAGTGATTGGATTGGCATTTGCACCGAACTTTACAACCATTATTCTGTCTGTCTTATTTATAGGGGTCGGATCTGCCGTATTCCATCCAGAGGGTTCCCGTGTTGCCTACATGGCGGCTGGTGACAGACGTGGATTGGCACAATCCATTTATCAGGTTGGCGGAAACTCAGGGCAAGCTCTTGCGCCTGTTATTACGGCATTGATTCTCGTCCCACTTGGACAATTTGGAGCCATTTGGTTTTCGTTAGTTGCAGCACTTGCAGTTGGTTTACTCGTGTATATCGCAGGGTGGTATGCTCGAACTCTTAAAACAGTCGAAATTCAAAAGAAAGTGAAAAAAGCTGTTTCAGTAGTACCTCAAAACATGAAAGCTATTAAACTAGCATTAATTGTTCTTGTTCTTTTCGTTTTTGCACGTACGTGGTATATGTCAAGCATCACAAACTTTTACTCATTTTATGTTATCGAAAAATATGGGTATTCCATTTCACAAGCACAGATTTATATTTTCCTATTCTTAGCAACTGGCGCACTAGGCACCTTCTTTGGAGGACCACTTGCTGATAAATTTGGAAAGCGTAACGTTATTATCGCATCCTTATTAGGAACAGCACCGTTAGCCCTAGTATTGCCGTTTGTCGGACCACATGTTGCGATTATACTCGTAACGGTGATTGGTTTCATCCTATTATCAAGCTTCTCGGTTTCGGTTGTGTACGCGCAGGAATTGATGCCAGGTAAAATCGGAATGATGTCAGGTTTAATCGTTGGCCTTGCCTTTGGTATGGGAGCAATCGGTGGCGTTGCAATTGGTTCCATCATTGATGCAATCGGATTGACACCAACCATCATTATGATGGGCTTCCTTCCATTACTCGGATTTGTGGCCTTCTTATTGCCAACCGATCAAAAGTTAAATGTATGGAATAATGCTTGATTGATTATGAAGGACGCTACCTGAGCGTCCTTTTTTGTATGTGATGTTTAGGACTTACTATAATTCTTGTACCTTGTTACATCGAAAAAAAAAAACAATCCACCTTGATGAATTGTTTGAGATCGACCATTTATGATTTGTAGCTGACTTTTTGAAGTGCGAAAAATAACATGACTCTCTTTAAAAACTGACGAAAAAGTGAATGGTTTCGTTCTGCTGCTTCTGCTCGTTGATAGATATTTATAAGTTCATCAAGTTCTTGACTACATTCAATTGTTTCATTACTTGTAAACCCCGTACTATTAGCAACTGTGATCATTTCTTCTCTTTTTCTATTAATTTCGTCTAATAGTATCTGTTTGTAATCTATACTTCTGGTTTCCAAAACTTCCACTCCTTTATTCACTCGTTAGAAGATTCTAACGCGGCATACAACTATCGTATACCAACTCATACTACCTTTGGTGCATTCCCTTAGTTGCTACTCTATGCATTATTACAAAATCTTCTATTTATGTAAATAGATTCGCAAAAATAGACATTTTTTTCTTTAAAAAATTTACAAAATTGTGTACGAAAACGTTCTCATCCCATATTCCATGTTTTTTCGACATTCAAATATACGCAAAATCGACATTTTTTTTGCAATAAAAAACCTATAAGTATTACACCTATAGGTCTACATTTGCTTATTTAATTCGGTCAATATGTGTAACGCGGAATTCCTTCGCTTCCAATTTCCGCTTGATATTCTGAATCTCTCCTTCGCCAAGTGAACCAGGTAGATTTAAAATGATTCTACGGAGATATTTTTCGCCATTATCAAGCGTGAGCATGCCATCTATATTAATATCACGAATGAGAGATACAAGCTCTTTGATTGCCCCTTTATGTTCAATTGTGGCAATTGTTAACGTATATCCTCCTGTTTTCATACCAAAGGAGTCCTCAAGTACATCCATTACATTCGCATGTGTGATGATCCCCTGAAACTCTTTTTCAGCATTCAACACAGCAATAAACGGCAAACGACGAATCGTTAAAAACGTCTTGAAAAAGGAATCCTCCTCGTAAACGAATGCATCCTTGCCTTCAACAAGCTCCGATATATTCGCATGTGCATCTCCATTTTTTTCATATAAGTATTCCAAGATGTCTACTTTATAAATTAACCCATCAAATACCGTTCCATTTTTCGATAGTACCGGCACTGAACGAAATCCTGATTCATTTAAAAGTTGAAGGGCCTGTTGAATGGTAAACTTACCTTCACAATATTTCACATCTGATTTTTGGACAAAATTATAGCGAATTTTCATTTTCCCCACTCCTAATTTTTTTGAAAGAATTTCTTATTACCTTTATTATATGCATCAATAAAAGAGTATTCCAATGAACAAAAATGTAACATATTCGCCTTTATATGTAAAGAATATTGCTAATATTTAGATTAAAAAAGAACTTCATGGTAAAACTCCATAAAGTCCTTTCATACACATTTAGTTTTGAGCGAATTCTGGGTCTTGGACTGGATGCGCCACCCAACCAGCTGGGTCAATAAATAAACGTACAGCAACCACTTCACGGTCATCCATAAGAGTGAAGAAGTGAGGAGTGTCAACAGGTACAGAAATTACATCTCCTGCTTCTAGTTCCACATCGAAGTAGCCAGTGTCGCCACTTCCTTTAATAATGAAAATCCCATGCCCTGCTACGATTGCACGAACTTCATCCTCTGTGTGAACATGCACTTGTTCAAATTTCTTTAAAAGTTCATCTAAATTTGGAGTTGCATCTGATAAAGCAATTACATCCCATTTTTGATATCCATTGCGTTCACCAAGTGATTTGATTTCTTCTTCATAAATGGATAAGATTTGCTCTTTTTGATCATCATTGATTTTGCAGTTTCCTTTTAATTCTTCTGGTAGTTTGCTAGTGTCCCAATGTTCATAAAGAACACCTTGTTCTTGTAAGAATGCAGCAACTTTTTCTTGTCCTTCTAATCTTTCACCTGTGTTACGAAATTTAATATTTGCCATTTTTACACTCCTTAAACTTTATTTTTAAATTCTGATCTGCAAATGGTTTAATGCTAATAGTTTCAAATGATAGCTAAAAAGAAACTCGTATGCCTCTAGATGTTTCTTGGCATCAAAAGCATTTTTAGCCCAGACTGTGATACCGTGATTTCGAATAAGGACTGCACCAAAGTCACTGTTGACATGCTCACTAAAGTTTCGGGCAAGTGTCGGGATATCAGCGTCATTTTTGATGATTGGAATTCGGATTTCAGCATCTTCCTCCCATAATCCAAGCGCCTTAATAATTTCCTGACCTTTAAAAATAACCTCGCCCTTATCGGCATATAGCTCAGAAACGACATTGTTATCAACTGTATGGACATGAAGACTGCAGCCTGCATTTGTTTTGCTATAAATTTCAACATGTAAAAGCGTCTCTGCCGAAGGCTTTAAATGAGTGGGTGCAGCAGGGTATCCGGCCCCATCCACTAATAAAAAATCTTCATCAGTTCTTTTCTTCTTATCCTTTCCACTTGCAGTTACAAGGAAGGTGATCGGTTGATCAGAGACCTTGATTGCTAGATTTCCACTCGTGCCCATGAACCAGTCGCGGCTTGCCAGTTCATCCTTTATATCCGCAAGCTCTGTCCATTGTTTGATATTAAGCATTTTCCGCAACCTCCTTTTTCAAAATCTCAATCACTTCAAAGAAGGAATGGAAGGCTGAATATTCAATCCCCAATTCTTCACATTTTTCAACCAAGAAATCTCTTGCAATTACCTTATTGGCAAGCTTTGCCGCCTGGAGGTCAGTAATCGAATCGCCAATGACGATTTTATAGTCTTCTTGATTTGAGAGTTTACGAATCAAGGTTGGTTTACAGCAGCCGCACTCATTTGTACACCCATCATCACAAGTATATGGCCATAAAATCTTGATTCTCTCATTCGAAAAATCTGATTGATTGCAGTAAATTTGCTCTTTAGCAACTAGGCCATCCAGTAATGGTTCAACAAAAAAGTCAATCCCTCCACTGACGATGTATAGTTGAATTCCTTGTTCTTTCGTGAATGCAACAAACTCTTTAAAGCCATCTCGAATTTCAGCGTGGTTCAGGATATAATCCGTAATCTCTTCCCTCCATTGTGAAGGCAATAGAGAAAACATTTTACTCACACCCTCTTGTATTGGGATTTCCTGTGAAAGCACTTGATCCTTTATTTTCTCCCAACCTGGAGGCGCAAACTTTTTCATAATGGCTATGATGTTGTCGGTATTTGTGATTGTGCCATCAAAATCACAGAAAATAATTGGTTTGTTCATCGCTTATACCTCTTTGTATCCCCATAAATCGATTGCCTGTTTTAGCTCTGGGTTATTTTGAGCAAATTCCACAAGTGTCTTTCCCGAAAGGACTGCATCCACTGCCGTCTGAAACGCTTTTCCGCCACCAATGGCACCGGTTGGATGTCCATGAACACCACCACCTGCATTAATCACACTTTCTTTCCCAAAATCGTTGATAAGCAGTGGCACTAAGCCAGGATGTATGCCCGCTGACGGAACTGGAAATGACGGCTTAAATGATTCATCAGGTTTCGTTAATTCAGTTGCAATCGCCAATGTTTGTTCCCTTTCAAGTGCAACACTTCCATATGGTGAAGGGAACAAGACAAGATCTGCACCTGCATATCGTAATAATTTTCCAAGCAGTAATTGATTTGAAAACCCGTAAAATTCGGACGGTGTTAACGTACCACTTACTGCTGGGTGAGCCATAATCGGAACTGAAATTTCCGGATCCTCTGCTAAGCTTTGAAGAACATCAAGTCCATACGCAAATACATTAAACAATAACAGATCAGCGCCAAGCTTCACTGCCTTCCGTGCTTTTTCCTTTAATTCAAAGGTTCTACCAGTTAAGTTCACTGCGTAAAGAGCGCGATGTCCGGTTTCAGTATAAACTTCCTCAAGCACTTTTTTGCCTTCTGTAATTCGCGCTTCAAACGGAGTTAAAGGATTCTCAAAAAGGATTTCATCATCCTTGATGATATTCACACCACCAAGTGCCTGCTCACGAAGCTGCTCCTTAAGGTATTCAATATCCCTTCCAATTACCCCTTTAAAAATGCTCATCACAAGCGGCCTATCAAATACTCCTAGTTTTTCGCGGATACCATTGATCCCAAATTTTGGCCCTGGAAATGCGGCCTTCACTTCACTTGAAAACTCCAAATCTAGCAACTTTATCTCCCCGTCTAGCGAGAGCTTACCAAAGACAGTTGTTAAAATGGCTGGTAGATCTGGACTAAAATTTGCATATGGGTAGGCAATTTTAATAATGCCTTTTTTAGTTTGTTTCCCTAAATATTGACTTGCCCGATGGTCATCTTCATATTGCCGGGCACTTATGACTTTTCCCTTATGCTTTTTAAGTTGTTCCTGCTCAAGTTTTGGTAATGTCGTCCAAGAACCCACCGTTAATCCAAGTGCAATGCCTTCAGCTTTTTTCACCAAATTATCACTGTTGTCATGTACCAAATATGTAGCAATCACTTCACTCATGTTAAACCCTCATTTCTAAAAATGTTCCGAACAAGAAAAGTTCAAGGAGCCTGCCTATCGGCGACAAGCATAAGAAAAGCGCTGACAGAAGGCGCCTTTTGCCTTCTAGAACATAGAGCCGATGGCGCCTTAAACTAGACATAAAAAACGAAAAACCTCTTCATAAGAAGAGGTTAGCAAACTAACATCTTCTTATCTCTCAGCTCAACGCTGCAAGAATTAGCACCGTGCTTACACCATGTAAGTCGGTTGCCGGGCTTCATTGGGCTAGTCCCTCCACCTGCTCTTAATAAGAAAATAGATTTTATTTTACATGTTGAGTCTCAATTACAGAAAGCTCAACCTTTATTTAATTTTTACGACACTGAATTTAATTAGGATTATGACAGGAATTATTTTTCTTGTCAAACGTTTTTTAATTTTTGCAAATGATTGTTTATTTAAACAGATTCAATTTTTTGATTCGGTTTGCTGCTTCAACTAGTCGGTCTTCATCCGTTAAAAAGCCAACGCGAACATAGCGGTCACCATATTCACCAAAGCCGATTCCTGGCGCGACTGCAACATGGGCTTTTTCAAGTAAAAGATCTGCAAAGCTAACAGATGTATATCCTTCAGGTACTGGTAGCCATGCGAAAAAGGAGCCTGCAGGTGCTTGTACGTCCCAGCCGATGTCTTGAAGTGCACCAATGAAAGCGTTACGTCTTGATTCGTACCTGTCCACTAGTTCCTTTACACAGTCCTGTGACTCGGTTAGTGCTACTGCCGCCGCAGCTTGGATTGGGCTAAACAAACTTACATACATATGGTCTTGAATGAGATTTAGCGCTTCGATTACGCTAGGATTTCCAACCGCAAATCCAACTCTCCACCCTGCCATGTTATATGTCTTTGATAAAGTATAAATTTCAATCCCGATATCCTTGGCCCCGTCCAATTGTAAGAAACTGATTGGTTTTTTACCTTCAAATCCAATTGCACCATATGCAAAATCATGCACTACACAAATATCATGTTCTTTAGCAAAGGAGATTGTATCTTCAAAAAATTCCTTTGTTGCTACGGCCCCGGTTGGGTTATTTGGATAATTTAAAAACATGACCTTGGCTTTTTCAAGCTTTTCTGAATCAATTTGTGAGTAGTCGGGTAAAAAGGCATTTTCCTCTTTCAAAGGCATATACGCCATTTCTGCTCGAGCAAGCTCAACACCAGACCAATAATCGGGGTAACCAGGATCTGGAACCAATGCAACATCACCGGGATTTAACAGACATTGTGGGATCTCAACTAACCCTGCCTTACCGCCAAATAAAACGGCTACCTCTGTTTCTGGATCAAGTTCAACTCCGTATTCACGTTGATAAAATTCTGCTGCTGCTTTCTTTAAAAAAGAATGGCCGCGAAATGGAGAATATTTATGAAATTTCGGCTGATCTGCAGCATCCTTTAAAGCTTCTACGATATGTTGTGGAGTTGGTTGATCAGGATTTCCCTGCCCTAAATTTATGACATCGTGCCCCTGGGCAACGACATTGTTCACCTTTGTAACAAGGGATGCGAAAAACTGTTTTGGTAAATTTTGGAGAATTTTAGATTGTTCAAAATTTTTCATGTGTACACCTTCTTCAAAATACTTGAAATACTAGTCTAATATCATATATTGTTACTTGTAAAGTATCATTTCATAGGGAGGACCCAAATGAATCTAAAAATTGCATGTATTCAGTATGATATTCAATTCGGAAAACCGCAAGATAATTTTGACCTTATTTCTAAAGAAATCGAAAACACAATGACTCAGGATAATCCCGATATTATTGTCCTGCCAGAGCTTTGGACAACGGGATATGACTTAACGAGATTAGATGAAATTGCCGATGATAATGGTGACAAAACGAAAGCATTTATTAAAAACCTAGCAAAACAATACTCTGTTAATATAGTAGCAGGCTCCATTGCCAAAAAGACAGAGCAAGGCGTGACTAACACGATGTTTGTCTTTAATCGTGAAGGAGAAATACTCAGTGAATACAGTAAGCTACACCTCTTCCAGCTCATGGATGAGCATTTGTATTTACAGGCTGGCGAAGCAAAAGGCGATTTTACAATAGAAAATGTGCAATCTGCTGGAGTCATCTGTTACGATATTCGCTTCCCAGAGTGGATTCGCGCACATACAACAAGTGGGGCAGAAATTTTATTCGTGGTAGCGGAATGGCCACTTCCTCGCCTTGAGCATTGGCGAACTCTACTCCTGAGTCGCGCAATTGAAAATCAATGCTATGTCGTTGCTTGTAACTGCGTTGGAAGCAACCCAGATAACGTGTTTGGCGGGCATTCAATGATTATTGATCCTTGGGGAACAATCATCGCCGAAGCAGGTACTGAAAGTACAACATTAGTTGGCGAAATTGACCTTAGCAAGGTGAAGGAAGTCAGAAAGCAAATTCCGATTTTCCAGGATCGTCGTCCTAAATTTTATAATTAAATCAAATGCGACTTGACGTATTTGCGCCCAGATTTTTTCGAGCCAGCTCGAAAAATTTCCTTTGAAAATCTGTGGCATCCGCCGGAGGCTTTAACTTTATTCGGCCGGGATTATATCCCGCCGAATAAAGTTAAAAAATCTATTGACAATTATGTGTATTCGTTGTTATGATTCTTTTCAGTATTAACTAAAAATTTAAATATCATTAACTTGATCTCTTATCAAGAGCAGGCAGAGGGACTTGGCCCGATGAAGCCCAGCAACCGACCGTAATACCATCGTAAGGTGGAGCGCTATTTTTAGCGCTGGGGAAACCCACAAGGCACGGTGCTAATTCCAACAGGAAATATTGATTTTCCTGGTAGATAAGAGGTTTGATGCCGTGACTTCAAGCCTCTTTCGAATATGAAAGAGGCTTTTCTGTGTTTAGAAAAGCCTCCAACGACAATTAATAATCATTACTGGAGGTATATAAAATGGCAATTTCAAATCAATCAATCTATGAACCCTTAACAGAAAGTACTGCGGTGGCATTGGCGATTCAGCTCCGTTTGTTTGAAGAAGGAACCGTATTAAGATGCAAGGAAATAGGAGATGGAAATCTAAATCTAGTTTTCCATATTACCGATGAAGATAATAACAAAGGAATCATTATTAAACAGGCATTACCATATGCCAAGGTCGTTGGTGAGAGCTGGCCCTTATCTCTGAAACGCGCAACGATTGAAGCCAATGCTTTATTAACAGCTGCTGACTATGTACCAACACTTGTGCCGAAGGTTTTTTATTCAGATGAGGTGCTAGCCATCACTGTGATGGAAGACCTCTCCCGCTTACAAATTTCGAGAACTGGACTAATTGAGGGTAAAAGCTTCCCACTTTTATCGGAGCACATCGGAACTTATTTGGCAAAAACCCTATTTTATACATCAGACTTTGGATTAGAGCCAACAAAGAAAAAAGTGATTGTGCAAAAATTTATTAACCCTGACCTTTGCAAAATTACAGAGGACCTTGTTTTCACAGATCCTTTTTTCGATATTGATACAAATAGCTTTGAGGAGGAGCTACGGAATGACGTTGAACAAGTTTGGGCAGACCAGCCACTTAAGCTTGAAGTTGCAAAACTTAAGCAAAAGTTCTTAACTCAAGCAGATGCCCTATTACACGGTGATTTACACACAGGAAGTATTTTCGCAAGCGAAACTGAGACAAAAGTAATTGATCCTGAATTTGCATACTTTGGTCCACTAGGCTTTGACTTGGGTCAATTCATTGCAAATCTATTATTAAATGCCATTTCACGAGATTCTGAAAACCGTGAGCCCCTCTATCAACATATTGAAAAAACATGGGATGTGTTTTCGGCAACATTCTCCGATCTTTGGAAACAAGATGCTGTGGAACTATACCGTGATACTGAAGGCTATTTGGAATATGTTCTTGAGCAAGCATTTGAAGATGCGATTGGTTTTGCAGGCTGTGAAGTAATTAGAAGAACAATCGGGCTAGCACATGTTGCCGATTTGGATGGAATTGAAAACTTCGAGCAAAGAATCGCAACGAAACGACATGCTCTTCGAATAGGAAAAGAATTAATTCGTGACCGAAAATCAATTAAAGAACTTGGTAGTCTACGAAACTATGTAGAAAATACTTCTTGGGAGTGACAACATGGCATACTCAAAAACAGTTCCACAATCTGTGCAGTGGAATGAAACATCAATCAAACTATTAGATCAAACAAAGCTACCATTGGAAACTGTATTTATCGACCTTTTTACAATTGAAGATGTATGGGATAGCATTGTTTCTTTAAAAGTACGCGGAGCCCCAGCAATTGGAATTACGGCTGCCTTTGGCTTGGCATTATCAGCGAAAAACTACGAAGAAACAACTTTAAACGAATTTAAGGAAAAACTCCTTAAAGATAAAGATTACTTGGCAAGTTCACGACCAACCGCTGTCAATTTAATCTGGGCATTAAACCGCTTGTTTACAAGTATTGAAGACTCAAAGTCCGTGAATGAAGCAAAAACGACACTCGTACATGAGGCCATTCGAATTCAGGCAGAAGATGAGGCAGTTTGCCGCCAAATCGGTGATCATGCCCTTGGACTCTTCAAGGATGGGTTTAAAGTATTAACAATTTGTAATGCAGGTTCCATCGCAACTGCGCGCTACGGCACTGCACTTGCGCCCTTCCATCTAGCAGCACAACAGGGAAAAAATCTTAAAGTTTATGCATCAGAGACACGTCCTGTTTTACAAGGAGCTAGGCTAACAACATGGGAGCTCCTGCAGTCTGACGTAGATGTTACTCTTATTACCGACAATATGGCTGCCCATACGATTGGTGAAAAAGGAATCAATGCAATCATCGTAGGCGCAGACCGGATTACAGCAAATGGCGATACTGCTAATAAAATCGGCACCTTCAATTTGGCGATATTAGCCAAAACTTTCGGTATTCCATTTTATGTTGCGGCACCACTTTCCACGTTTGATGTTTCCCTTGCTAGTGGAAAGGAAATACCGATTGAAGAACGAAATCCCGAGGAAGTTACACATCTAGGTGGGGTACGCGTCGCTCCGGAGGGTGTCCAAGTGTACAATCCGGCGTTTGATGTCACGCCAAATGAACTAATTACAGCCATTATTACCGAAAAAGGGATTTTACAGGGTAATCTAATGGAAGAGATTAAGAGTTTGTTTGAAAAATAAGAGATTATGAGGAAACCCACTGTGCTCCCACACTGGGTTTTTTCTGAATTAGAAGGTGTCAAAGCACACCTTCTAATTCCAATAGTTTTTCTTTTAAGTCCGTTCTTGTGCCTGTGTAGCCTGTTAGTGATTTGTCCTTTCCGATTACACGATGGCATGGAACAACGATTGGGATTGGATTTTTCCGATTGGCTTGTCCGACTGCACGAACGGCTTTCGGGTTATCAATCGCATTTGCAATATCTGCGTAACACCGAGTTTCCCCATAAGGTATGCTTAACAGTTCATTCCAAACCTTCTCTTGAAACGCTGTCCCACTATACTTAATCGGGAAGCTGAAGGTTTTGCGTTTACCTTTAAAATATTCTTCTAGCTCACTTTTGATTTTAACGAGAACCGCATCATCCGGTGCATAAGCTGCGTCGAATTTTTTACTGGCTTCTTCCCAGTCATCTTCAGATAATGAGATATCAACTAGCTCTGTTTCGTTTGCGAGGATATAGATTGTGCCGAAAATATCGGTTTGCATTTCACTATATTTATACATCGAGCAACGCTCCCTTCTCTTTAATTTTATTTTACAAGACCTTATCACATTTGGGTATGTCTAAATAAAAAAAGAAAGCCAGCGACCCTAAATAATGAGCACTGGCTTGTTCAGTTTACAGTTTGAATTTACTAATCATCGTATTTAATCTACTTGCTAAATCTGAGAGTAGTTCTGAGTGATCAGAAATTGTTTCCATTGAACTGTTTGTTTGCTGTACAGAAGCTGAGGTTTGCTCGATTCCTGCTGCAGATTGTTCAGAAACGGCTGCAATATTATCAATTGACAAATTCATCTCGACGGTATTGCTTGCGATGGTACCGAGGTTTTCAGAAATACTCTTTATGCGTTCCACCATAACAGTAACCGCATCATAAATATCCTTAAATGTTTGACCTGTCACTTGAATTTGCTTCGCCCCTTCATCCACCTGGCTGTATCCATTTAGTAAACCTTGAGCAACAGAATTCGATTCTGTTTGAATGCTGTTCACAATGTCGGTTATGTCCTTGACTGAATGAGATACTTGCTCTGCAAGCTTACGGACTTCATCTGCAACAACTGCGAATCCTCTGCCATGTTCTCCAGCACGAGCCGCCTCTATTGCAGCATTAAGTGCTAAAAGATTCGTTTGGTCCGCGATATCACGGATGACCTTAACAAGGGTTGAAATTTGCTTCGTTTGTTCATCAAGCCCTTTAACCTTTTCCACAGAATATTCCATGATGCTGTTAATTTTATTCATTTGTTCTGTTGAAGCATTCATGAATTCGTGACCTTTTTTCGTCATTTCTAACACATTTTGTGATGACTCATTAATTTGGCTCCCATTCTGGTTAGCTGACTGAATTTTTTCAGTATATTCTTCCATCATTTTCGCTAGTTGAGTAGATGAATGTGCTTGTTCCTCAGCGCCTGTTGACAGCTCCTGGACGGTAGACGCAATTTGCTGACTTGCAGCCTTCACTTCGTTCGATGAAATCATCAATTCTGAACTCTTTGATGTCACTTGTTCAGAGACAGTTGATATTTCTTGAATCATGGAACGAAGGCTGTAATTCATGACATTCAATGATTTGCTCAACAAGCCAATTTCATCCTGTCCTTTAACCGGAATTTCATCGACTTTTAGGTTTCCATCTGCAATTCGATTTGAAACTCCAATTAAATTTTTAAGCTGTTTCCCGATATTACGGCCAATAATGACAAGGCTTAAAATGGCAATAATCGTCGAAATCACAATAGAAACGAGTAAAACAATGATTGTTCCTGTAACATTTGAATTGGCTACAGATACAGATTGTTCACTTTTCATTTTCATGATCACTCTTAGCTGATCTAATTGTTTTTCCGTATCGGAAATAATTTTGTTTGCATCTTTACTTGCTTGAATGGCAGCTAGCTTATCCATACGAAGGATCGCCTGAAAAACCTTCTCATCAAACAATTTGGTCAGCGCCTCTTTATTTTCGCCAACCTTGCTATAAAGCTGTTCAAGTTCGAAGGTTGTAATAGCAGGACTTAGTTCCTTGGATAATTCGTCATATTGCTTACTTAAATCTTGAATAGCCGTTACATGCGCCCCATTTCCATTCTGTGCATATAGGCTAATCTCACTACCCAATTGGCTAAAAACCCTCGACACCTCTGTAATAAGAATGGAGTGGTCGCCACTTTTTTCAACTTCCTTCATCGCGTTGTTAATGTTAAATAATTGAATAAATATGATTGCCGCCGTAATACAGAACAATACAATTGTAAAAGTAAACGCCACTCCATATTTATAGCCAATTTTTAAGTTATGCCACCATGATGTGAGTTTTGATGGCGATTTTTCGCGAACCATTTTTTCCCCTTTTTTTCTTTTTGACCCCTTCAATTGTCTTCCCCCTTTGCTGAACGTTCTCTCTATATCGCTATTAAACCGTTTTCACTATTCACTATTATAGTGGTAATTGTCGGATTTTGGAATATATTCTGCAAATTTATTTGGTAAAAGCTACTGTCATTTGGTGCAACTACCCTCATGTGTTAAAATATATTAGTTAATCGAAGAATAAGGAGCAAGAGAATGAACATTGTTGTTAGTACATTAAATGCAAAGTATATCCATACAAGTCTGTCGATTCGGTATTTAAAGGCATATGCCGCGCCTGAATTTGATGTAACACTGGCCGAATACACAATTAAAGATCCATCAATGAACATCGTAACTGATTTGTATCGAAAAAAGCCTGATGTGATTGGCTTCAGCTGTTACATTTGGAATATCGAAGAAACCATTAAAGTGATTAAAATGCTCAAAAAAATAAATCCAGAGCTAGTCATCATCCTTGGTGGTCCTGAAGTGACCTATGATGTACATGAATGGCTAGAACGCATTCCTGAGGTTGATTACATTGTCATGGGTGAGGGTGAAGAAACCTTTAAGGACCTTCTTACAGCGATTCGTGATGAAGAGAGTACAGATGAAATAAGTGGTGTTGCTTTCCGTAAAGAGGAGCGTTTGAAGATCAATCCACAGCGAAATAAGCTTAACCTAAAGAATTTGCCATCCCCTTTTCGTTTTGAAGAAGATCTTTCTCATTTATCAAAACGTGTGACATATATTGAGACAAGCCGGGGTTGTCCGTTTAATTGTCAGTTTTGTTTATCTTCTATAGAAGTAGGGGTTCGTTATTTTGATCGTGAAAAAGTCAAAGAAGATATTCGCTTTTTAATGGACCATGGTGCTAAAACCATCAAATTCGTTGACCGTACATTCAATATTAGTCGTAGCTATGCGATGGAGATGTTCCAATTTTTAATAGATGAGCACCGACCAGGTACAGTCTTCCAATTTGAAATAACTGCAGACATCATGCGACCTGAAGTCATTGACTTTTTAAATAAAAACGCACCGGCAGGATTGTTCCGCTTTGAAATTGGTGTCCAATCAACAAATGACCTGACAAACGAGTTGGTCATGCGCAGGCAAAACTTCTCAAAGCTTCAGCGTACGGTCATGATGGTAAAAGAAGGCGGAAAAATCGATCAGCACCTAGACTTAATTGCCGGTCTTCCTGAGGAGGATTATCACTCGTTCCGAAAAACCTTTAATGATGTATTTGAGATGCGACCTGAGGAGCTACAGCTTGGATTTTTAAAAATGCTTCGTGGGACTGGGGTACGAATTCGTGCAGCAGAGCATGATTACAAATATATGGATCATTCACCATATGAGATTCTTGGAAACAATGTTTTGAGCTTTGATGATATAACTCGAATAAAGCAGGTCGAGGACGTACTTGAAAAATATTGGAATGATCATCGAATGAATGAAACAGTGGAGTATTTGGTCACGCGTAGCTTTGAAACACCATTTGATTTCTTCCAAGACTTTGGGACGTACTGGGATGAACGTGGTTGGTCACGAATTGGTCACCAGCTAGAGGATTTATTCAAGCGCCTTTACGAATTTCTTCACGAAACAAACCGGGAACAGCTTCCAGTTATTGAAGCAATCATGAAATATGATTATTTACGAAATCAAAAGTACAAACCACGTAAACCATGGTGGGAAGACCTCGTTAGCAAACAAGATCGAGCGACCTTCTATCAGGAAATTGTGGAGCAACCAGAGGCTTTAGGTGAAGAATTTGGTAAATTAGAGCTTCAGGAAAAAGAGTTGTACAAGCATACAGTCGTTGAAAAAATTCCATTTGACCTTGAGTTCTATAAACAAACAGGTGAAGTGAAAATGCAGGATACGTATTTGCTTGTATATTTTGACCCTACCTCACGTCAAGCAAAGGTATTTTCACGAAAAGCATAATAAAGATTAGAGTCAGCCCACGCTGACTCTTTTTTTATTCTCCAGTACTGTTACCTTTTTTTGAATTACGATTTGCGCCCTTCATTGGATTTTCATAATCTGCTTCTGCAGAAAATTCCGTATCAGGCATGCTTTCTTTCGGTGTAAAATTATTCTTTTTCGCAGCATCAAATTTCACTTTACGTTTCATATTTTGCCCCCCTTTATTCAGTAGTTTTCACCATGTATCCGTCGTCCATAATTGGTAAAATTCTCCTCAACTCTTGATAATTTTATTTTTGTTGCAAACACTAAGTAAAACTGAAATTGTGAGGTGCATATGGATGACGAATAAGAAAAAACAATCTGAACAAATCGAATCACCTATTTTAGACGAAACAATGCCCCATCAAATATCTGCCCCATCCTTCAAAGGGACCGGAATTAAAATGGAGGAGCCATTTGTTAATGAACATGGAGTTGTAATTGGGGATAGCCTTTATAATTCACCGAATTCACCACTTAATAATTGGAGTGACGAAACAGATCCTGAGATTATGGCTGGTGACGAGTGGGTGCATCCGACAAATGACATCGGCTGGAATACAGCTGAAAACCGTGAGCTATTGGAAAATAAAAAACGCCCCAAAGGGGTACCGTTCATGCATCCGTCCAAGGACACTAGCTACGGGAATGACTGAAAAAAGAGCACCTTGCCAGGTGCTCTTTTCATTATCCAATAATGAGTCGTTCTTTCGGGTAGTGGTAATTCGCGTCTTTTCCTTTCTTTCCAATAATAAAAATAAAGTTCAAGATTCCAACCCTTCCGATAAACATGAGGAACATAATCAAAATTTTCCCAAAAACACTTAAATCAGGGGTAATCCCCATCGATAAACCACATGTTCCAAATGCGGATGCGACCTCAAAGAATATTTCAGTAAACGTAAAGTTCTCTGTAATTGTTAAAATGAAAATTGACGTAAAGCATGTAAAAAAAGCAAAAATCGTCACAATCAGTGATTTTCTAATATCTTCTTCATGGATTTCACGTTTGAAAATTTTTATCGATTTATTTCCTCTTGCGAAATTGAATAAAAACAAAATATTTATCGCGAAGGTTGTCGTTCGGATACCCCCACCAACCGAACTAGGTGAAGCTCCAATGAACATCATTGCACCTAAAAACAGTAAAGTAGGCTCTGAAAACTGATTCACATCCATCGTCGCGAGACCAGCACTTCTTGTTGTAACGGATTGAAATAAGGAATAAAAAAAGGTCTCGTGCCAAGCCATTCCTTTAAAAAAATGATTAAATTCAATTAAAAAAATCATTAATGTTCCAAACACAACCAATGATAAAAACGTAACAGTGGTCAGTTTCGTAAATAAAGAAAAACGGTACCTTCCCTTTTTATGAAGGAGAAAATCTTTTATTTCAACCAACACCGGAAAGCCAATAGCACCTAAAATGATTAATATAATCGTAATAAATTGGACGAAATAATCATTTGCGTACGGCACTAAGGAGCTTCCTGTTATATCAAAGCCAGCGTTTGTCGTCGCACTTACAGCAGCAAAAATACCATTAATAAAGGCTTCCTGCCATGTATCGAAAAATTGCATAAAATAAAGCCCTAATATCAAACTGCCAAAAAATTCGATCCCAACCATAATGATGATGATTTGCTTAAGTAAGTTTACCAATCCTGAAAGCTGTGATTGGTTTTGATCAACCATGATTAAACGTCTTTCTCGCAAACCAATTTTTCGGCGAAATAATAACCAGATAAACGTTCCCATTGTCATAATTCCAATTCCGCCGACCTGTAATACAAATATTAAAATAAAAATTCCTGCCACTGTGTATGTATCTTTAATTGATATAACACTTAAACCAGTTACACTAACCGCGCTTGCTGCTGTAAATAACGTATCAATGAACGCTACATGTACCCCTTCTTTTACGGCAAAAGGAAGGCTAAGTAAAATAACTGAAATTGTTACAGCCAAAAGGTAGAACGCAAATATTAATTGGGCTGGTGACAATCCATTAATGTACAAATTTATTTTTTTCCACATTTTTTCTTCCACCTTAACTTAAATCAAATACGCCTTGGCGTATTTG
>NZ_JBALOP010000057.1:19119-25120 GCF_036962685.1 Bacillus sp. JJ1566
CGCCGGAGGCTTGACTTTATTCAGTCGGAATTTATCCACAAAGCAAATTTGTTCACTAATTGCAATCATACCCACTAAATTAAATTGGAAATGCTGAATAAAGTTAAATCTATTCCTCTATATTAAAGAATTCATTCTCATTTTAAAAGACTTTTTTATTATAAAGGAAAGAACTTCTTGTGTAATTCCAGCCATGAATCTTTTACTTATGATGATTAGTATGCATTTCCAGTATTGAAATTAATTATCTTCTTATACTAAAGATACAACGAATTATACGTTGTTCTATTATTGATAAGGAGTGAGGTAAATGGCTAGAAGTAGCAATAAATTGCTTGTTCCTGGGATTGAACAGGCTTTAGATCAAATAAAATTTGAAATAGCCCAAGAATTTGGTGTTAAGCTTGGTTCAGATACAGCGTCTCGTTCAAATGGTTCAGTTGGTGGCGAGATTACGAAACGCCTTGTAGCTCAAGCCCAGTCCCAATTAAAAGGTGAATAAAAAACTTCATAAAATGGAGAAAAGCCGAGGTATTTCCCTCGGCTTTAGTTATTGTTTCCTTTATTATTGTTCCCATTATTTTGATTCCCGTTATTGCCACGATTGTTTTGGCCGTTATTGCCATTGTTTTCACGTTTACGTTCTTCTTTATATTGTCTTTTCTCTTCTTTTTCTTCTTGCTTTTGTTGTTTCTTTTCCCAGTTTTCATCTATTTTTTTAAATTGTTTTTCCTTGATATGGTCTGGCATATTGGAGTTTTCTATATTGTTTTTGACTTTATCTCTTATCTGTTCTTTTTTCTCTTTAAGCCCTTCTTGAACTTCTTCGGCCCTTTGTTTTTGAGTATTTTTAAACTCGTTCATATCTTTCTCTGTGTTCGCATTGTCCTGCTGGCTATTTGTATTTTTATCTTGCTCAACAGGTTGAGTTTCTTTTTCTTCAACTGTTTTTGGAACCTTGTTTTCTTTAATTAGAAGTTTACCTGTAGATATACCCTTTTCTTTTGCGGCATTCCTGGTTTCGACCGTACTTGTTACAGTCGTAACCGCAATCTGTTCTTTTTCGTATTCTTCCTTAATATCTTCGATTCCTTGCTGTAGCTCCTGATCTACCTCTTTGTTATGTGTATCTGCTACAACAGTAGTAATGAGGACTTGCTTTCCATCTTCAAGATATCCATTATCTTTACTATTTTGAATAATTGCATCCGTGATTGAATCTAACGTACTATTTTTCCAATCTGGAATGGATTCCAATAGTTTCTTGGCCTCGTCATTTAAAGCTTCTAGACTGACGACATGAAGATTTTCACCTAATCCCACTTCGAAGCTTGGATTGATATCAATGGACATGTAGGCATACACTTCATTACGCGATGAAAAAGGAATAAATAAAGATAATAATAAAATTGCAACTAATGAGCTTGCAAGTGCGTAACGCCATTTCTTTACCTGAAAGAAACGTTGTTTAGATGTATTGCTTTGACGTTCATTGATTGGGAAAAAACCAATTTCCTCTCCAATTGCATAGCTTTGCTTCGTGTGTTTAGCTTTTACGAATTCACCGGTAGGGGTTAGCATCGTAATATATTCATCGTTCACATCCATAACGATCCCCTTTTTCAACTTTCGAGCACCCCTTTTAGATAATCTTTTAAATAGACGTAGTCACCAGATAAAATGATGGCCATTGCAATAATGTACTTTCGATTTCTCTCAATCGTTTTACGACTAACCGTTACTTTCGATTCGAGCTGCTTAATTGGAAGCTGTTTTTTATCAAACAATGTCTCCTTCAGCTCTTCATTTTCAACAACAGCCTTTGATACCATAATAGCATTTAATCTAGCATCTGCGTGTTTTGGTGAAATTTCTAGCAACTCTTGAAATGACAAACCAAATTCCTGCAATACCTGATGGAAATGGAGAATTTCTTCTTTTCTTTGTTCCTGCTCCACTTTCCTTTGGTAATCATCGACAGAAAGGTGAGCTTCAATTTTCGATTGAGCCCCTTCCTCATCTGCTTCACCATTTGAGATAAAATTAATATTTCTTACTCGTGCTTCTTTACGGATGTAGTCTATCACTCGTCGTTTAACAAGAAGTTCACTAAAGGATAAAAAGGAACTCCCTTTTTCCTTCGCGTATTTTTCGATTGCCTCATTAAATGCGATAAGTCCGATACTAAATTCATCGTCCGATTCACTTATATATCGTTTACAAACTGCTGATACATTTTTTGCAATAAAGGGTTTATAGTCTTCAATTAGTTTATTTTGTAGTTTTTGATTTCCATTTTGAATCTGGGCAACGGTTTCTTCCAGAGTGCTTTTTCTTTTTCCAATTTTAAACAATAGACTCAGCACTGGTTTCACCTCAATTCTCTTTACTATCTGTTAATAGTAGCAAGAGTTGAAAGCCAGATTCAATAACAATTTTTCACATTGATAGGTTCTAGCAAAAAATATTACGAAAGCACTAATACGAAAGACCATACTTTTATTGTAATCGTGACTGGTTTTGTAACATATGTTTCTTTTCCGTTACATTCCCAACTTTGTTTGTAATGTTTGACTCAATTACAGTTTACGTCATCGGATGTCATTTTGAGGGGGTAAATAATATTTTTCTAAATAAATTTTTATCAGGTTGATATTACCATCATTCCAACGCCAGTTTAAGGAAACAATAAGCAAAAAAGGAGTGTAACAATTTATATGCATACGATGTGGAAAGGCTCAATCAGCTTTGGCCTTGTAAATATTCCAATAAAGCTTTTTTCTGCAACTGAGGACAAAGACGTTAAGCTCCGAAATCTTCATAAAGAATGCAATACACCCATTCAATATGAAAAAATCTGTCCAAATTGTGAAAAAGACATAGGAAATGAGGATATCGTAAAAGGCTATGAATATGTAAAAGGGAAATTTGTCATTTTGAATGATGAAGAATTAAAAGAACTGAAGGACGAGCATGAGGATAAAAGCGTTGAAATCATTGATTTTGTAAAGCTTGAGGAAATTGATCCGATTTATTTTAGTCGTTCCTATTTCATGGGACCCGGTGAAAATGGTAGTAAAGCATATGCACTACTTCGCGAGGCCTTACAAAAGTCAGGAAAAATCGGAATTGCTGAAATTACAATACGCTCAAAGCAACAAATGGCGATTATCCGCGTCTATAAAAACAGCCTTGTGATGGAAACGATTCATTATCCTGATGAAGTTCGCAATGTAGCAGAGGTTCCTGGCGTCCCTGAAAATGTGGAAATCAATGAAAAAGAACTCGATACTGCAATCATGCTGGTTGACCAGTTAACAACTGGATTCAATCCTGAAAAATACAAAGACGAATATCGTACTGCCCTTATGGAGCTTATCGAATCGAAAATTAATAATAATGAAGGAACAACCTCTAAGGAAGCTCCTCGTACAAATGTTGTAGACCTAATGAGTGCCCTACAGGCCAGTATCGAACGGACAAAATCGAAGGAAACATCTGCACCAAAGAAAGCAGCAGCTCCAAAAGGAAATGCAAAACCGAAAGCAAAACCTGAGGCACCAACAGGTACTGACAAGGCTTCATCTGTCAAACCAAAAACAAGAACGACCCGCAAAAAAGTTGGAACATAAAAAGAGCCCTTTTTACCAATATAGTGAGGGTGTCCCCACTATATTGGTAAAAGCCTCCGGCGGATGCCACGATTTTTCGAGACTAAAAACGCCACTTCCTGTGGCAACGTCTTTGTGACCCACATCGTGTGGGCCTAAAAAATCGGGCGCTAATACGCCAAGGCGCATTTGATGAGGATGGGCTCTTTAAAGGAGGGAAAAAATGCTTAAACCAATGCTTCCAACCCTTATTTTTGAAGCCCCTACTGGTCCTAATTGGGTATACGAAATTAAATATGATGGTTTCCGGGCAATGCTGCATTGGGAAAACAGTCGTATTCAGTTAATCAGCAGGAACGGGAACCTTCTGAATGAGCAGTTTCCGGAAATTATTAAGCAATGTGAGAACCTTTCGAATGAAATGGCTCCGTTCCTGCCACTTGTTTTCGATGGGGAGCTTTGCATATTGGAATCACCTTTTAAAGCAAGCTTTGAGCACATTCAGCAACGTGGCCGATTGAGGAGTGAAGCTAAAATTGCAGAAGCTTCTGTGGCTAAGCCTGCTCATTATTTGGTGTTTGATTTATTGAAGCTTAGTGGCAAAAATATAATGTCACGTAAATTCCAGGACCGGAAAACTGAATTATATAGGCTTTTTTCTGATATAAAACTTCCTAGTGCTGTTGAGGCAAATAATCAGGAAATCATTCAATTAATTACATATGATCAAGATTTAAATTCAATCTGGACAAAAGCTACCAGTTCTAACGCTGAAGGGATTATTGCGAAAAAGCTTGATAGTACTTGGGAAGAAGGCAAGCGTACATCAAACTGGTACAAAATTAAAAATTGGCAGGTTGGTGCCTTTTTTATACTAGGCTATGACAAAAAGAATGCGTTTTTTCATGTCGGTGTTATGAGAAAGAATCAAATTTATGAGATTGGCTTGTTTTCTCATGGTCTCTCTCCTGATGAAAGACAAGCCCTTCTTCACGTCATTCAAGCAAATGCAATCGAAGATAATATCGGTTTTATTAAAGCGGAACCAGGCATTTGTGTAGAACTTTTTTATTTGGAACTGTATAAAGAGCAACTCAGACAGCCTAGCTTTTCAAAATTCCGGTTTGATGTAGACTGGCAGGACTGCACATGGGAAAAACTCGTCCGCAATACCCCGCTTCTGCCTGAAGAGATTGAAATTACTCATCCAGATAAACCCCTTTGGAAAGATAAATCCATAACCAAATTGGAGTACATCCACTATTTAGTAGGAGTTTCTACTTATATGCTACCGTTTTTAAATGATCGTCTATTAACTGTTATTCGTTATCCACATGGAATGTATGGTGAAAAGTTTTATCAAAAAAATTGCCCAGATTATGCGCCCGAATTTATCCAAACCTCGATGTCCGAGGGGATTGACTATATTGTTTGTAACGATTTAAGGACTCTAACGTGGTTAGGGAATCAATTAAGTTTCGAGTTTCACATTCCGTTCCAAACGATTTATTCAAATGGACCATCTGAAATTGTTTTTGATTTGGATCCTCCTTCTCGTGATGCTTTTCCATTGGCAAAAAAGGCTGCGACAATCTTAAAGGAAGTTTTTGATGGCCTGAAATTGATTTCATTTGTAAAAACATCTGGTAATAAGGGATTACAGATCTATATTCCACTTCCAGAAAACAGGTTTACGTATGATGATACAAGACAATTTACAGAGTTTGTCGCAAACTATTTAACAACAATGGAACCCGATCTTTTTACAACAGAGAGACTCAAAAAGAACCGTGGCAACCGGCTGTATGTCGATTATGTGCAGCATGCTGAAGGAAAAACCATTGTCGCGCCATATTCAGTTCGCGGGAATGATGGGGCGTATGTTGCCACGCCTCTATATTGGGACGAGATCACAGATGATTTGTCCATTGAAGATTTTCCGTTGGAGTCGATTATTGAGCGAATCAATGAAAAAGGCTGCCCCTTTGCGCATTATTTTGATGCGAAAGATGAGCAGCCATTTGAACCTGTGTTGGAATTTTTACGGCAAAAGTAGGTTTGTATACTGGGCTGCCGGCTAAGAGTGCATTTTTTAGAAATCGGTAGGGATGAAGGGCAATTGGTGATTGGTCTTATGGTCGAATTGCTCTTCATCTGGCTTATGAAGAGGATTTGGCGGCTGGTTCTGGTTTGGATTCCTCTTCACCTGACTTATTTGTTTTAACATTTTCCAAAACTCTCCAAAAGCCTACTGATATCTCGTGCTTACGCCATAACTTTTTCCAATTTTATCCACAACCCCACTCATATCTACTACTTATCCATAACTCCACTCATATCTACCACTTATGCTATAACTTTTTCCAACTTCATCCATAACTCCACTCATA
>NZ_JBALOP010000058.1:0-64404 GCF_036962685.1 Bacillus sp. JJ1566
TTTTACCTGCATTATTTGGTCCTATAAGAACATTTATCTCATTTAATTTTATCTTCACTTCTCTCAAACTACGAAAATTGTATATTTCTACTTTTGATATATGCATTTATTTACCTCCATATAGGAAAAGATACTTTTACTTTTAATGGTAATATATTAAATACTAAATTTTATAAAGAAAATTAAATGAGTTTCCTTATTTCTCCTTCATTAATAACTTTGCCTCTTTTAAATCTATTTTGGCCTTATGTCCATGTTTATGGAGTAAATGCAATAGATTATTGCCATTAAGTAAAGTTAAAGGTTTATCCTTAGTAAAGTTGTATGCATCGGGACCAAAATCTGCAGTAGAGACTAAAATCCCTTTTGTTGCTCCCTCATTCATTACTGTTCCATATAAATCACGAACCGCTGAGACTCCAACAACATTTGTATACCGCTTAGCCTGTATAACTATTTTCCCTCCCCTAATAGGGTCTGGATCGAACGCAACTGCGTCTACTCCACCATCTTTGCTTGCTCTTGTAATTTTAACTTCTCCACCAGATGTATTAAATTCTTTCTCAAAAAGTTCTCTTATTAAATGCTCAAAGTCCTGCCAATCCATTGCAGCTAAATTGGTTTCTTCATCAATTTCTCCTGTTACATTATAAGAATCAACAAAACGGCTATCTTCCCTATTAATTTTTTGAATAGGTGCAATTGGGGTAAGACTAGATAATTTACTGCTACCGATACCTTTTAGATTCTTAAAACAAGTTTTTGGATCTACCATTTTTAAATTTACTATATTAAACTCATCTTTTTGTGTTTGAACTGATAATATGCATATATTCTCCCTATTACCAGTTGCCTTGTTAACAGTATTCACCCATCCATTAAACACTATTGAATCTATTGCATTTATTGCATCTGCTTCAAAAAGTTCATGCAAAGTACGCAAAGTAATATCATAGAGTAATTTATCATACATCTTTCTAACTGCAGCCTCGGATAAAAGTGATTCTTTATACTCGTCCTTTGTAGCAATATATTTGACCTCTTTCAAGGTTGGTAAATCTGACATATCAGGTAGGATGTATTCGACAATCAATGTTCTGTTATTTGAATTATATTCAATATCAAATTCTTGTGGAAAATAATCAGGATAATCAGAATTAGACAAAACCATATCACAATACTCAATTATTGATTCACTTTCACCGGCTAAGTATTGTTCCTTTTTCTTTTCAATAGCATCATTTTTCTCTTTCTTCTCAAGTTCAAACTCTTGTTTTTTCTCCTCCCAAACTCTAAGCTTTTCCTCAAAAACAGTTAACTCTTTTTCATGCATTGATTTTAAGTCTTCTGTTTTTCGTCTCCAGTTATTTAAAGCGTTTTCAAATAACTTTCTAGATATCCCTATTTTCTTCTGTTTGCTTGAAGAAGAAATTTTATCCCACAAACCCAACTTAGGTTCAAAGTTTTTTTCCTCTGGCTCTATGGGGAACGACGGTTCCTTAGGTGCTAGTGGCTTTGGTTCGGAAAAATTAGATACATCTTTTAAAGAGTCCCAGTCGATCTTATCATCTATGTCTAAAGTATGTAGCAATGTCTGATCAATTAAATCAAGTTCATTTAATGCATCTTGTGTTTGTTGCTCTGCCATAGCTTTCTTTTGAGCCTTTTCCATTGCTGCATTTTCACGTTCACGCTTTTTTCGTTCTATTTCTTGCTTTTTATTCCACATTTCGTCCCATTGTTTCAATTGTACATAAGCCTTTTGTTCAACTACATACCTATCATTACCTTTAATTACACGATACTTATGTAAACCTTTGTGCTCTATCTCAACGGAATACATTTGGAACACTCCTTACAATTATAGTTATTGGAAAATTAGACCATATCTATAGTATATAATAACTAAACTGCTTTTTTCGACATTTTCATTAAATCTACTTCTATTTTTAGTATTAGATACATGTGTGAGAAGGGTTTTATAGGGAGAGGAAAAAGCAACTTTACGTGATTCCTACTTTTTAGCACAACAGTTCAATCTTGATATAAAAAAGAGTTTTAAGTACATAAACAAACCCTAAAATCACTTATAATTGTTAACGAAATCGGGGTTTAATTTACAAGAGTTAATCTTAACAAGTATCTTATATATATTTGTTCATCATTTTAACACCAACTCCGCAACTGCTTCAAAAGTCCAGAGTGTAAGTGCAACAAATGGGATACTGGTAATCTACGATAAAATATACAAGTATTTTCAAAGTCTGTAATTCAAGCTAGTGACATGTTCGAATATTCATCGTAAGTTTTATTGTTCTACTTCTCTTTCAAAACAGGATTTTTGCCCCCACCCCTTGCTTAAAGACAGGCTATATAATTACAAAAGCACCCTCGAAAAGGTGCCTTACTTTTTAAATTCCTTGTATTTTTGTAACCATTACCAATGATTAACAACATTATTATTGATAGAATCAACCAATACTGCCAAAACTCATATTGGCAATAAAAAGCGCAAATGAAGTCTTACTCCTGCTTTCACTTTCCATAATTACGTCTATCCTTATTAAACTTGCAATAGGGTCTGTATTATTAATTAATATCGAGATCACTTTCTGTAATTGCTGCTCCCATTCTTTGTTGGTTAGTCTATTCAGTTCTAAAGATGCAATTTCACCATAAGTGTAAAATAAGCATTTACTGATATATCTTGTTTATTATCAATGTTTTTGTATTCTCTTTTTTTGTATTAACATTACATAATATTCCCTAATGTTATCAAGGACAATATATTGTTCTTTACTACTAACCCAATCAAAGTTGCCGCGAAAGAAAACATTAATCTGATTGTTTTTATAATCTGTTTCAGAATAACTGAAATCTAGAAGTACATCAAAATGTTCGTTAATTTGTTTAGTTAAAAAATGGTTAATTTCTTTTGTTTTCTGCTGATCATGAATCCTTCAAACAACTATATCTGTAACCAAAGATGCTGCTAATACAACATACAATGCATTTTTTAAATTGCATCATTAAATATTGAGATTTCCTCATAATACCACCTCAATATTATTATTTTATAACTATGGTGAAAATTTATGGATATGTTAAGTTGGTTTTTATTAGGAAATTAATATTTTTTATGGGTTTATATGGTAAAATAGTCTTAATTTACAAAAAATATTACTGGGGGGTTCATCAATGTTACAAGAGCGTGTAAACGAATTGAAAAGCGGCATTTTGGATATTGATTATGGTAAAGTTCTTGTTACTGGATTTACACGTGAGGAAATGTTACTAAGGCATTTAGAAAATGGAACGCAATGTTTTAGTTCCAAAGGCATATATAAAAATCAAAATTTAGTATTTCATAATATTCAAAACGATGCTTTGATTATCGTTAGGAAAGATGGAAAAGAGATCCGTCGACATCAGTATAAGCCCATACATAAAGAGTTGATTCAATATAAAGAATGGAAAGACGGGGAAGAAAAGCTTTTCTCTGTTACATATACCATCCGTAAAAGCACCTACAGTGACCATTATCATTTTTTAACGGAAACATCGTCTTTGTTATTTGAAAATAAAGTGGAATTAGATAAATATTTATTAGAAAAATATAAAATTGGAGGGATAAAATTCGACTTTATTGCAATCGATTTTGAGATTGCCAGTAAGGAGCTAGGTAGTGCGTGTTCAATGGGTTTAGTTTTTGTAGCGAATAATGAAATAGTGGATAAAAAACATATTTATATTCAACCTCCTGGATTAGAATTTGATCCAGAGATGGTGGATGTTCATGGGATTACGTTAGAAGATGTTAAAGATGCAAAAAAATTTGATGAAATATGGATGGAATTTAAAGATATCTTCACAGATTCAAACATTTTTGTAGCTCATAATGCACAGTTTGATATGAGTGTTTTACATGCTTGTCTAACGGAATATAATATGGAACTGCCCGATTTTACTTACATAGATAGTATTGCAATAAGCACACGAGCATGTAGAGGAGTAACTGTGGGGAATTCTTTAAAAGAACGAACAGAATTCTTCGGCATTTCATTAGAAAATCATCATGATGCATTGGCTGATGCACTTGCAACTGCGGAGTTGGTTCTTCATTGTGTAAATTTAAAAAAGAAAAAGTCACTAGAATCATATTGTCGTTTACATCGTAGTATTACTATAAAATCCTTTTCGGAATTAAAACCAATAAAATCGTTTGTAAAAAGAAGAAAGTTTACTAAGGTGAGTGTGACAGAAATTTCCGCCCGCGCTGAAACGTTTGATGAAAATCATATCCTTTTTGGAAAAAACATCGTCTTTACTGGAGAACTAGAGACAATTGATCGAAAAACTGCGATGCAAAAAGTTGCGGATTTAGGTGGCGTTTTAAAAACCGGGGTTAGCAGCAAAACTCATTATTTAGTTGTTGGAAAGCAAGATAAATCACTTGTTGGTGAAGATGGATTAAGTACAAAAGAGGAGAAAGCTTACGAACTTATTGAAAAAGGGAAAAAGATCAAAATTATTACTGAACATGAATTTTTAAAAATGATTGATTAGTACACTAGTATAAATTAAATCATTACAGTTGGAGGTGGTGTAATTGGAGATTTGTGGGAATTACGCGCGAAATGGGAAAAATGCCTGTAGCCATCATGCCATTAGAGAGTAATTTCTTATTGATACAATTTCAACTGACATTCAAGAACTAGTTGAAGATATTGATAAAGACCATTACCTTAAGCAATTCGATGATGAATCCACGAAAATAAAAACAAAAGGCTCCAAAGACAGATCGAGATGTTGGACAAGCAAAACGATTCCATAAAGGATCGAAAAAGAAAATACATCAATTTACTAGCAAAAGAGATAATTTCAAAAGAAGACTATCCTGAAAGTGTCGAAGTGAATAATATTGAAATTGATAATTTAATCGAAAAGAAAAATGATTTACTAAGGGGCTTAGAAAATAAACAAACTTTGGATAACATTGGTCAGTTAGAACAAAAATTACAACAATTCCTGAATTCAGATGAGTTAACACCAGAAATCTTACATCGCATAGAAGTGAAGTAATGTCTGATGGAAAACCAGTTATCCATTATAGTTTCACGCCTCCTAAAATTGAATAAATGCAGCAGGAATCCCCTATTTGGGGCCTGCTGCTTCTTTTAAAACTATCTATGCAACCGCCTCCACGTGGCTTAAGTGTTGATCGCAGTCATATTGATGTAGTAGTGTTTACCTTTCGAGTTTAACGTTTTCCTATTTTTGATTCCAAAAAATCTATGTTCTATATTACTTTAGATATTGATAAAATATGTCTTTTATAATTTTTACGGTCAGATTCATACTAGGGATTTTAGCTGTATTTAAGTAGTATACTCTATATCATTGTGGAATATCTTTGAAGTTCTCTGATCTATAACGTTCTTCTATCCCATTGAAGAATGGTTATCTTTTTGCAAAAAAAAATTGTGCTATCGCTAGCACAATCTCCTAAAAGCTTAATTCACATCATAACCTTGATCATCTATAGTTTCTTTTATTTTATCTAAAGATACATCATTTGAGTTAAATTCCACATCAACAGTACCATTTTCAAGATGGACTTTTACGTTTACCACTCCATTTAAATCCCCAACGCTTCCTTCAACTGCTTTTACACAATGACCACAAGACATTCCATCTACTTTTAACGTTATCTTTTGCATTATTAAACATCTCCTTATTTTTTCATTAATTTTTGAATTGTTATTATAACTTCATCCAAAACTTCCATATCCCCTTCTTGAAGTCGATCAACAACACACCCTTTAAAATGACCCTCCAAAAGAATCTTTGCAACACTATTTAGCGCAGATTGAGTTGCTGAAATCTGTGTTATAACATCATCACAATAAGTATCTTTTTCGATTAATCCTTTAATCCCTCGAACCTGACCTTCTATGCGGTTCAATCTTGTAATCAAATTTTTCTTAACTCTATTAGAATGATGGCTTTTTCTGTCACTTAAGGGTGAGCAACATCCTTCTTCTTCTGATAAGAGGCTGTTTTCATATTCTGAATCTATTGCCATTTTAGTTTCCTCCCTCATCAAAACATCATTATTTATGATTTTTAGGATAAGAATAATCCTTTTTCGCTAATAATGTATTTATTTTATTTAATGATTAAACTATTAATGTATTACCAATCACTTATGATGTTTTTTCAAGTAATTGAGAATGGCAATGACAAGAAACAGAATGACCTGAATCAACTAGCTCAAGTTCAGGACATTTTGTATGGCAAACACTTTCTTGGTGTGGACACCTTGATACAAAAGGACAACCAACATCATTCTTCGTAGCATCCACTTCGCCATCCAGTATCAATTTCTCTCTATTTTGAATAAAATAGTTAAGGTCTTTAACGACAGAGACAAGCGCCTTTGTATAGGGATGTGAAGGACGTTGAATTATTTGCTTTGTTGGTCCTATTTCAACAATTCTACCTTGATACATAACTGCAATCCGATCACACATATAACTAGCGGTTGTTAAATCATGTGTAATAAACATCATAGTTAAACCCATTTTCTTTTTTAGTTCTAATAATAAATTAAGTATTCCAGCCCTCACAGATACATCCAGCATTGAAGTGGGTTCATCTGCTGCAATAAACGATGGTTTTAAAATGATTGCCCTTGCTATGGCAATTCTTTGTCTTTGTCCTCCACTTAATTGATGTGGGTAACGGTACATATAATCATCTGCTGGCACTAACCCTATGGATTCAATTGCCTCTTTGACTTTTTCTACTTTTTTACTGTATGGTAAGGCCTTTTCATGAGCATTAATTGGTTCCATAAGAATATCTAGTATTCTCATTCCAGGATTTAAGGTGTCATAAGGGTCTTGGAAAATCATCTGCATTTTGCTTCTCATCCGATTAGTTTCTGCTTCCTTTAAAGTACAGAGATTTTTTCCTTCAAACCAAATTTCTCCACTAGTTTCCTGCATTAAACGCATAATCATTCTCGCTGTTGTTGTCTTACCACAGCCGCTTTCCCCAATAATTCCAAGAATCTCTCCTTTGTGGATTTCAAAGTTAACATTATTTACCGCATAAACATTCGTAATTTTTCTCTTTAAAAATGTACCTGTTTTTTTCACAAATGTCTTTTTCAAATCGTTTACTTTTAGAAGTATTGAATTACTCATTTTCCTCCCCCTCTAAAAAACAAGCTGAATAATGACCAGGCTTTACCTCAACTAAATCTGGTGATTCTTTAAGACATCGTTCAAAAGCGTGAGGACAACGAGTATGAAATCGACAGGATTTAGAAAAATTAATAAGGTTAGGCACACTTCCTGGAATTGAAACTACTTCTCTATCTGGTTCTGCTAAATCAGGGGTTGCCTTTAAAAGCGCCTGGGAATAAGGATGTATTGGATTTTTTATTATTTCTTCAGTTGTGGCCCATTCCACTATATTACCTGCATACATTATTGCTATTTTATCGCAAATGGCTGTTACCATTGGTAAATCATGCGATATTATAATTACTGATGTATTTAGCTTCCTTTGTAAGTCCTTAATAAGTGCAATAACTTGTGCTTGTGTTAATACATCTAAACCAGTTGTCGATTCATCAGAGATTACTAGCTTTGGGTTACAAGCTAATGCCATTGCGATGGCTACCCTTTGTTTCATTCCACCGCTGAATTCATGAGGATAACTTTTCCACCTATCCCCATCAATACCAACTAGCTCTAACATTTTTTTAGCCCTAAGAATCGCTTCTGATTTTTTTATATCCTCATGAAGCATAATTGCTTCAATTATCTGATCCCCTACTGTATAAATGGGATTTAATGCATTCATAGCACTTTGCGGTATCACTGAAATCTCTTTCCATCTTAATTTATATAATTCTGATTCTGTTGCTTTTAATAAATCAATTCCATTTAATTTTGCGCTTCCGGAAACAACCTTTCCAGGGTACTCAATTAATCTTAATATAGATTGAGCAACAGTAGTTTTTCCACATCCGGATTCACCAATTAAGCCAAGCATCTCCCCCTCTTCAACGGTAAAGGAGACATTCTCTACAGCTTTTGCAATGCCTTTGTCTGTTTTAAAATAAGTAGATAGGTTCTCGACTGATAACACCGCCATGATTTAACGCTCCTTCCTTAAACGAGGGTTTAAGATTTCTTCTAATGAATAGCCCGTAAAAGCAAAACCTATAACAAGTGTGGTAATTAATAAGCCAGGCGGAAGCACCCACCAAATCCAAGCATCTGTTAAAAATGCCCCTCTCGCTTGAGCATAATACAAGATTGTTCCCCAGCTTTTTGTAAAAGGGTCTCCAAGTCCAAGAAAGCTTAAGGAAGCTTCTATTAATATCGCGTTACTGGCCGCAAGTACAAATTGTGAAAGTGCAATTGGGATAACACCAGGTAAAATGTGGCGTGTTAGAATTACCTTTATACTGGTTCCAATCGACCTTGCTGCCTCAACATACCCTTTAGTCTTCAAAGTTAAAACCTGAGATCGAATTACTCTGGCCGGACTTGCCCATGAAATTAAACTGATAACTAGAATGATATTCCAAAAACTCGGCCCTATGAAAGCAGCTAAAAGTATCATCAATGGCAGAAAGGGTATTACCAAAACCAAATCTACTAATCTCATTAAAATAGTATCGATTTTACCTCCGTAGTAACCAGCAATAATACCCACTATGCAACCTAACAATATTGATATAAAAGCCGCAATTACTCCAATTAATAAAGAAATCCTAGTTCCATATAAAAGTTCACTTAAAATATCTTGTCCGACATCATTTGTACCTAACAAAAATTGTGAACTTGGTTTCTCAAATGGGGCCCCTACTCGTAGAGAAGGGTCAAAAGGAGCAATAAGAGGTGCTAACAAAGCAATCAATAAAAATACTCCTAAAAGACACAAACCAAACATCCCGAGATTACTAGAAGTCAGTACATTCCAATATTGTTTCCACTTATTTTGATTACCCATTATTACTTCCCACCTTTGGATCTAGTAAAGGATAAATCAAGTCTGCTAGGAAATTTGCAATAACTACACTGAACGTAATAATTAAAAAGGTTGCTTGAATTAGAGGATAATCCCTACTTAAGACTGATTCAAACATTAAACGGCCTACTCCTGGATAAGCAAAAACAGTCTCTATTACGGTAGCCCCACCTAGAGTAAAACCAAGACTTAGCATAAATACTGTTGCGACTGGTAATAGTGCATTTCTCATTGCATGTTTATATTTAATAACTTTTTCTTTTACTCCTTTAGCCTTAGCCATCATGATATAATCCTCACCTAAAACATTTAACATTGAATATCGCATAATCATATATGTACTCGTGACTGATATTAGTACAAGGGTCGTTAAAGGGAGAATTAGATGTTTCCCGATATCCAGCATTCGATCAATGCCTGTAAGATTTGACCATGCTTTTTCGGCGCCAAATACTGGTAACCAGCCAAGTTGCGAAGCAAAGATTGATACCAATATCATACCTACCCAAAATGATGGCATTGCACTTAAAAACATAAACAAAGTTAAAAGGTTTGCATCAGTTTTAGTTCCTCTTTTCCACGCTGAAACAGCACCAAAAATAACCCCAATGATCGTGGACAATACAAGTCCCAGACCTGTCAAAAGCATCGTCCACGGCAAACGTTCCAACAAAAGTTCTGAAATTGGTCGTTTTTGCTGATACGAATAACCAAAATCGCCAGTTAAAATACTCTTTGTATAAGTTATATATTGCTGCAATATAGAATCATTCAGCCCATGTTTTTCTAAAATGGCTTCCTTTTCAGCACTTGACATGAAACCTACATCCTCACCAGCCAAAAATACCAAAGGATTTCCTGGCATGAGTCTTGGTAAAAGAAAATTTAATGTTAGCATTAAAAAAATAACGATTAAATATTGCAATAGCTTATTAGCAATAAATTTACCCAATGCCTTCACCCCCAATAAAACTTGTTTAAAATTTCTCCCGTAAAAGGTTAACCTACTACGGGAGAAAACAAATTAATTAAAAATCAAAATCATCATCTTGCTTAGTTTTGTTTTTGTTTCTTCTAAGTATGAAGAAAATAATACCACCTAGAAGAATAATAGCTCCAAAAACATAAAGCATAGTGTTGTTCGAATTAGTAGAAGCATTATCAGACGGTTTATTCGTCTCTGTTTCAGATGCCTTATCTTTCTCAATTCCTTGATTTCCTGTTTCTTCTAATGACTGTTTTTCACCGGAAACAAAAGATAATTTGTTGATAATACCCTTACCTACCTGAAACACAAATTGATCATATTTATCAGGATTATAAGCATTAATTATTTCCTGATAATATAACGTCACAAATGGCGCTTCTTCAGCCACAAAAGACTGCATCTCTTTAATAATGTTATTTCGTTCAGTCTCGTTAAAAGTTGCCCTTAGTTCCTCACCCAATTTATCAAAATCTTGATTGTTGTAACCACCTATGTTTACAGAGCCTATTGCTGGATCTGAGTGGAATAGTTCTACCATACGATCAGGGAACAATTGCATGGTATTTGACCAACTCCAAACTCCTAGATCATAATCTCTTCCTTTACTAACATCAAAATCAGGCCACATTAATGAATCAACAGTCGTTGAATCCATTGCTTTTACAGTGTTTTTAATTCCCACTTGATTTAGCCATTCAGAGATTAACTCTGCAGTCCGGATTCGGATTGGATTACTTGCATAAACTAGCGTAGTTAAATCAATTTTTTCACCATTCTGACCTTCTCTAAAACCGTCTCCATCTGTATCAACAAAACCAGCACTTTCCAATAATTCTTTTGCCTTTTCTGGATCAAATACTGGCTTTAAGTCACTGTTGTAAAATGTGGATGAAGGATGAATAAACCCTGGGCTTCCAACTTCCGCATATCCAAGTAAGACGGTATCCACTATATTTTTTTTATCAATTGCATAATCTATCGCTTGACGAAATGCAGTTTCTGTCATAGGATATTTCTCTGCATTAATCTGAAATAAACTAGTACTATATCCTGGGCCTCTTATTACTTTCAGAGAAGGATTAGAATCAAACTGTTCAACTAACTCAGGAGAAATACTAGAAGAAATAGCATCTATTTCACCAGCTTGAAGAGCATTTAACATGGCTGTCGTATCTTCGATGATTGGGAAAATTAACTCATTTATTGGTGGAGCACCTTTGAAGTAATCTGGGTTGGCTTTCATTTTGTAGTATTGACCTGATTTATGTTCTTCCAAAATATAAGGTCCACTTCCAAGTGCATTTGTCTCATCATCTGGTGTCGTAATTGAGGACCAAATATGTTCAGGTAAAATTGGTAGATCGGCAAGTGGTTGAATCATGAAGTTTGAATTTGGTTCAGATAACACAAGTTTAATCGATGTGTCATTTGCTACCTCTATTGATGTGATTGTTTTTAGTGGATTTGTAAACCGTGATTTTGGATACTTAATAAAATATTCCATTGTAAATTTCACATCTTGTGCAGTGAATGGTTCACCATCGTGCCAGTTTATATTTTCATGAAGTGTAAATTCATAAGTTAAACCATCATCACTTACTTTATAATCTTTAACAAGCCATGGCTGTGGAATATTGTTTTCATCAAGGTTAAATAGAGTATCATAGAGTAGATTTACTAAATCCAATCCTGGATAGCCCGTTACATAAGTATATGGGTTTAACCCATTTTCATCTTTTGTAATACCCACCTTTAGTGAATCAACAGCTTCTGCAGCTTTTACAAATGATAAATTTGAAAATAATAATAAAAATATTAATCCTATGCTTAGAAAATACTTCTTCATTTTTATCCCCCCCTAAATTATAAAGATTTTTTTTAAATGGTTAATTCCTGCAAATGAAAATTCCCTTCTCTTTTGTATGCTTCTGCAAGGGCAAAGTGTCCATGTGAAGGAAGACCGTGATAAACATGAACTGCCTTGTCAAGGACCTTGTGGATAGCTCTTCCTTTTTCGTGATTATTCTTTAATTGTGAAAAACCAGGACATAATATTTCCGCTGTTTCAGGATCTAACATTCTATCAAAATGCATCCCACTAAATTCCATTTGGCTTTCTAACATGTCCATTGCTTTTTCTTTCTTTTCCCATACATCGGCAATATCCACGACCGTATTTGGATGGTGTGGTGTCATATAATATATTGTCGGAATCGGATGTGGGCTTAATCCTGGCAACTCATCTAAACCAAAGTCTCTACTTGCTAATGCAATAGATTCTAACAATAATGTCATCGCAGGGCGACGATCGGGGTCTAAATCGTGAAACGAATGCTCTGGGTCTTGGGTAATAATAATATCTGGTTTCACTTCTCGAATCACTTTAATCAGTTTTAGTTTGGATTCTACACTTAAATCTACTTCCCCGGCTTGAAAATTCAAGAAGGAAACTTGAACACCTAATACTTCCGCAGCTTGCCTTACTTGCGGTTGACTTTTTTCCCGACAAAGCATTATCGAAGCGTATGATTCTCCACCACTTAACACATTTTTTGCTAAAGCTCCTCCACATTCGACAACTTCCATCCCATAAACACCTAAAAATAAAATTTTTTGACCCTTTGCCATTGTACTTCCCCTCCTAAGATACAATACCCCACTACTGTATATTGTGAGTATTATAACAATAATAGTATTAAATTTCGTGGTTGTAAATACTAAAAATTTAGAAAATTTAAAACTGTATTATCTTTTTCCACCTCCTTTTTTAATTAGTTCTGAGGAAGAATTAATTTTTAGCATTGCCTGTCTAAATCGTACATATCATTTAGGAATACAAGGAGGTAGAGTATATGAGTTTGTTTTATAATTTTGTTATAATTATCGTCATTGCCTGTACGTTGTTAGCAGTTGTTTTAACATTTCTACTAAAAAAAAGATTGAAAGATATGCATGGAATGGTTCTTTCAATGTCAATGGGAATGAATGTTGGATTAGTTGTTGGAGTATTATTCGGGTCTGTATATCAAGGAAATTTATATTATTCCACAATACTATCTATAACTATCGGTTCACTTGCGGGACTAGCTTGTGGACTTAGTTTAGGACTACTTCCTATTATTGAAGGATTCATGTCTGGACTTATGGGTGGGATGATGGGTGCAATGCTCGGGGATATGATTACTCAAGAACAAGCGAATGTTTTGATTAATATACTGCTCACTCTCACAATCTGCTGTTTACTTCTTTTTCTGGTTTTACCAAGTTCGCAAGGAAATGAAAATAAAATAGAAAAAAGAAGTTGGTTTTTAAAACCAATTCTTACATTTGCCTTTATAATCACTTTACTCCTTTTTGGTAATCAATTGGATAAAAATTCGAAAATAGCAAAACCTGAATCTTCAACAGGGACAAGTCATAATAACCATGAAAATCATGAAGGAACAACTGTAAATAAGCCATCAGAAATCACAATTAATATAAACTCATCAACATTTTCTTATACTCCTTCTAAAATTATTGTAAAAAAGAATCAGCCAGTTATACTAACTTTAAAGAATAACGATTTAATAGAACATGATATTGAAATTAAAGAAATCCCGATTCATTCCAAGAGCGAAAAAAACCACTCTGAGCACTCCCATGGTGAAGCAGATCTTCACCTGTATGCCACAGAGAATAGCAGTAGTATGATATACTTTACTCCTTTAAAAGAAGGCATTTACAAATTCAATTGTACAATTTCTGGTCATGCGGAAAATGGTATGATTGGAGAATTAGTGGTAGTAAAATAGCAGCAGGTCAATAGCCTGCTGCTTTTATGGTTGATTAGATTTTAGTTTAAATTAATCATTTTTTTTAGACAAAGATAGCTTGAATTCATAACTAAACAAAAATTCGCCACTTCTTCTGCACGATTATTTATATTTATATAATGTTTAATCCAACCCTTGATTTAGTTCTAGCTCTATTAGTATATTCATAATATTTTCTGCTGTTTTTATTGAACGAGCTAGGTAGATCCAAAGTGGATCTAAATCAATTTATACTCAATATGACAACTATGCCCCTCTTCATGGTCTTCCTCTCCCTCTTCCGAACCAATTAAATTAACTTTCTCCGTTACATTAACAATTAACACCATTTCATTTTCTAAAGCTTCAGCAACAGAATCAGTACAACCCTCTAATCCTGTACCTGTATGAATGAAAGCATCCCTTTCAGCAAAACTTGCCATTTGCCTTTATTAAATCGCCACCATTAAATTAGGGTTATTAAGTTTATTTTAAAAATCTTACCCAATATTCAAAATATTTATAATGACAATATCCCCCTAGGGGGGATATAATCCATTTATAGAAGGAGTTGGTATTATGAGTAAACAAGAAAATCACACCCATAAGCACAATCACAAAAATCGGAAAAGTGTCATTAATAGACTAGCAAGAATTGAAGGTCATGTAAGAAGCGTAAGACAAATGGCCATTGATGACAGAGATTGCTCTGAAATCCTTTTACAAATAGCTGCGGTTAGAAAAGCATTGGATAATACAGCAAAATTAGTTTTAACTGATCATATGGAAACTTGTTTGGTTGATGCGGTACATGAGGGAAATGAGGATATAGTCATCAAGGATATAAAAAAAGCACTAGATAATTTTATCCGTTAGGGAGATGAAAGGACATGGGGGAGGAAAAGCTTCAAGAACTTAAACTAAATGATAATAAAACTACAAAACAAAAAATTTTAGTTATTCTTGCTTTGGCCGTTCCAGCAATGATTGAAAATATATTACAAACGGTTGTCGGATTTGTTGATACACTTTTCGTTGCAAAACTGGGTTTACATGCTGTAACTGCCGTTGGGATAGCAAATACTGTGATAGCTGTCTATATTGCCGTATTTATGGCGCTAGGAGTTGGAACTACCTCTCTTATAGCTCGAAACATAGGAGCTGGTAACCTTCAAAAGGCAAGATCAATCGCTCGTCAATCAACGTTCATTTCAATAGTCAGTGGGTTGCTTTTTGGAGCGATTTCATTATTTTTTAGTGAACCTTTACTACGTTTAATGGGGGCAGAAGGTGAAGTACTAAACAATGGTATTACCTACTTCCAAATTGTTGCAGTACCATCTGTTTTTATTTCACTGATGCTCATCTTTGGAAGCATTTTACGGGCGGCTGGTGATACGAAAACTCCAATGAAGGTAAGCTGGTGGATTAATATTATACACATCGGGTTGGACTATGTTCTTATTTTTGGTTTACTGGGGCTAACAGGATTTGGGGTTGCCGGTGCCGGTTGGGCAACAGTAATTGTGAGAATTATTGGTACGATTGCTTTGTATTATTATATTAAGAAATCTCCAGTCGCATTTTCAATTATAGGAGAATCTTCTAAAGAGGATGCATCTGCAATTTTAAAGATATCAACACCTGCGGCCATTGAACGATTAATCATGCGCCTAGGTCAAGTTCTTTACTTTGGTCTTATTGTTAATATAAGTGCAGATACTTTCGCAGCTCATTCTATTGCTGGTAATATTGAAATGTTTGCATATATGCCTGGCTATGGATTAGCTATTGCAGCCACTACATTAGTCGGGCAAAATGTGGGTGCAAATCGTTCAAAGGAAGCATACCAATATGGGATGATTACCTCATGGATTGCCGTAGTATTTATGTCTGTTATAGGGATACTGTTATTTTTCTTGTCTCCTTGGTTTGCTACTTGGTTTACTACAGATAAAACCGCAATCGAGATGGTAGTAACCGCACTAAGAATTGATGCTTTTGCCCAACCCGCTTTAGCTATAGGCTTAGTTTTAGCTGGAGCCCTGCAAGGCGCAGGAGATACAAAAAGCCCAATGTACAGCACAGCTATTGGTATGTGGGTAATCAGAATCATAGGTGTATACGTACTTGGAATCCAATTAGAAATGGGTATAGCAGGAGTTTGGCTTTCTATTGCTATCGACTTATATCTACGTGCCTTCTACCTGTTTTATAAATTTAAATCAAAAATTAATTGAGGAAAATCAATTTCTAGATATGATGTTCGTATTTGAGTAAAAGGCATATCATTCTTCTGTACATGCTTTTACTTACTATAAAGTTACTTCTAGTTCTAGTTTATCATTGGTATCAATGTAGATAAGCATTGACATATTCGATTCTCAATAACCCTCAAATTCGTTGCGTTAGCATGAATATTCCCAAGTTGGCTTACACTTCTAGTTAGCAGTATTAAGTGATTCAGGAGTTGCAATCATTGTAATCTTAAATACATTACGAACTCTTAAAGTTGCTGAATGAAATGAAAATGAGATGTTCCATATTTAGAAACATCTCATTTTTAAACAGAATCTATTATTTACTTTAGCTGTACCAACTACATTAACTGCATTGTTGTTATACAAGTATTATCGCCTTCAAATGTGGAAATTTCAGATTCTGCTGTTTTTCCATCATATTCAATTTTTACTTGATATGTTTTATCCCGTGGTAACCATAGATTGATAAATCCGTTTTCGAGCGATGCCACCTTTTCATCGGCATCTACATTCCCCTCTTCATCTTGAATGTATACATCAAACTCTTTTTCAACTAATTCCCCTTGACAACTATCGGGGTTAGGAAAAGTCTCGATGTAATTCCTCGTGAATTAAACAAACAAACGTTGGATAACATTGGACAGTTAAAACAAAAATTACAACAATTCCTGAATTCAGATGAGTTAACACCAGAAATCTTACACCGCTTCGTTAATCGAATTGACGTTAAGTCCGATGGAATACCAATTATCCATTATAGTTTTACGGCTCCTAAAATTAAATAAATGCAGCAGGAATCCCTATTTGGGGCCTGCTGCTTCTTTTAAAACTATCTGCGAGACGCACTCGACATGCGCCGTATGCGGAAACATATCCACCGGCTGCACATACTCAACCTGGTAAAGCTTCGACAACACTTGAATATCCTTCGCTAAAGTAGACGGATTACAAGACACATACACCATCTTCTTCGGTTTTACCTTTAACACGGTCTGTAAGAATTGATCGTCACAGCCAGTACGTGGTGGGTCGACGACGATGACGTCTGGGCGCCAGCCTTCATTTACCCATTTTGGTAGGAGTTTTTCGGCTTTTCCTACGGCATAAGTTGCATTCTCGAAACCATGTTTTTTGGCATTTTTTCTTGCGTCTTCGATGGCTTCTGGGATGATTTCGATTCCGCGAATTTCGGCCGCTCCATCTGCAAGCCATAGTCCGATTGTTCCGACTCCACAGTACGCATCGACGATTTTTTCCTTGCCTGTTAATTGGGTTGCCTTTTTTACTTCATCATATAATTTAACGGTTTGCTCTGGGTTCAGCTGGAAGAATGCACGAGCGGATAGCTCGAATGAAAGGTCTCCTAATGTTTCTTGAATGACCTCGCTTCCGTGCAAATGAATCGATTCGTCTCCAAAAATGAGTGATGTTTTTTGACCGTTAATGTTTTGGATTATTGATTTCACTTCAGGTAAACGTTTTGTAATTTCTTCTATTAATAAGCTTTTTCGAGGGATTTCTTTTTCAGCTGTGATTAAGACAAGCTGAACCTCACCTGACTGGACACCTACTCTTGTAACAATAGTGCGGACTAGTCCCTTTCGATTTCGCTCATTATAGATTGATATTTTCAGGTCCTGTAGGATCATTTTTACTGTTTGTGTGACCTTGCTTGTTGCAGGATGTTGAATCATGCAATCTGCAATATCAATTAGTTTGTGAGAGTTTAGTCCATATAGACCCGCTATCACTTTTTGTTTATCAAGTCCGACCTGGAACTGGCTTTTGTTCCGATAGTTCCACGGGTTTTCCATGCCAATTGTATCTTTTATATTGAGTTTCTCAATAGGTGTTTTGCTGTAACGTTCAAACGCTTGGACGACAATGTCTCGCTTCTCCTTTAATTGCTGGCGATAATCCAAATGCTGCAGCTGGCAGCCTCCACATAAATCATAAATTGGACATGGTGGCTTCACTCGGTGTTCTGATTTTTTGCGGATTTTTTTAATTCTGCCCTCAGAGAATTTCGAAAGTACTTTTGTTGCTTCGACCACTACCTCCTCACCTGGTAGTGCCCCAGGTACAAAGACAACTTGCCTTTTAAAATAGCCGACGCCTTCTCCATTAATTCCGAGTCTTTTTATTGTAAGGGGGAAGGTTTGTCCCACTTGTAATTTTGCTTGGTTTTCTTTTTGTTGTTTCATCATACACACAACTTTCTATTCAATGCTTCGCCATAAATACAAGGAGGCATAGCTTAAGTATGGCTCCCATGGCTTGCTGTATTCTTCCATTTGTTCATAGGATGGCTTTTTTTCAAGATTGTATAATTTTTTGATGGCATTTTGGATTCCGATATCGGCCATGGGGAAGAGATTTGGTCGTCCCAATGCGAATAAAAGAAAATTTTCTGCGGTCCATTTTCCAATACCGCGAATTTTAACAAGCGTGTCCATGATCTCTTCATCGGTTTTGGATTGGAGATCCGGAAGTGTTAACTCTCCAGAGGCAATCAATTTAGACGTATCAATAACATATTCCGCTTTTCGTCCACTAAATTGCAATTCCCTAAGGTCCGCAACAGACAATTCGGCGACTTTCTCAGGGCGAGGATGTATCCACGTCCCCTCGATTTCTTGGCCATATGTGGTCAAAAATCTAGATGTTAGTGTGTGGGCGAATGTCATATTGAGCTGCTGATGGATGATACACTTCATCAAGGAAAAATACGGATCAAAATCTAAGACCAAAGGCGTTCCACGATGCTCTATGAAAATATCTCTAAGGTCTGTTTGTAAAAAATGGTCTTGGATTTCCTTCAACGGTACGTCCCATTGAAAAATGTGAGTAACATGCTGCAACGCATATTCCATAGAATCTTTATGAGGGCCTGTAACTACGAAAGTTGGCTCATCTGTTGTCCCTGTTGCTTTTACCGTGACTACGACAGGTTCATTTTTAAAATAAAAAGGCACCTTCACTAAGCGTCGATCTTTATTCAAATGATTCGTCGGATTGATTGATAGCCTATCTAGGACGCGGTCAAAATCGTATGGAGGCTGTACATGCACGGTTTTCTCCCACATGGAAACCACCTCAATTCATAAGTGTTAGTACACATTATACCATTTAGAGGTAAAAAAAATCCCCCTGCAAGCAAGAGGATTCGTACTGTTTATTTATTTAAGAGATCATCCCGAAGCGGAGTAAAAGCATCTAGTAAAATACCTTCCTCTAACGCAACGACACCATGTTTATGGTTGCCCGGAATAAAAATCGTTTCTCCTTGAGATACCGTAGTTTGTTCTCCTTCGATCGTGAACTGGAAGCATCCCTTCATGACATAAGTAAGCTGCTCATGTGGATGGCTGTGTTGATAGCCTTCCGCCCCTTTTTCGAAGTGTACTTCCATCATCATCACCGATTCACCCGGTGGGAATATTTTTCGTTTTACCCCTGGTTCTGCGTTTTCCCATTCTCCAACCATTGCTGCTCCCCCTTAATATGTATTCCCTTTCATTATAAGAGGAATCGCACTTTTTTCAAAGCGCCTTCGCTTTTGGATTCTCGATTTCTACTTCTTCATCTTTCGAAGAGTTTAATAAAATCACGCCACCAATAATTAGGACGATGCCTACTAGTTTAAGAGCACTAAAAACCTCTCCCTACACAAAAGCGCCGATTATCGCCGTGGCTGCTGTTCCTGCTCCAGACCAAATTGCATAGGCCAAGCTTAGCGGAAGTGTTTTAAGACATAAAGACAAGCAATAAAATGCAAGACCGTAGCCCACGATGACACCGATTGATGGGAATAGAACGGTAAATCCATCTGACATTTTTAGCATGACGGTCGCAACGATTTCACTAATGATTGAAATGGTTAACGCAAGATAGCCTCTCATTCGTGAACTCCTCCCACATTTAGCAAAATGACTCCCCCGATAATCATGAGGAATCCTAGAATTTTTTTCATATCGACATTTTCTTTATAGACGATGATTCCGACTAATGCCGTTAGCGCTGTCCCTACTCCTGACCAGATTGCATATGACAACCCGAGCGGTAATGTTTTTAATGTTTGCGATAATGCATAGAATGCTAGACCGTATCCAACCATTACGCCTAAAGAAGGCAGGAATTTTTTGAAGCCATCTGTTGCCTTAAGCATTGAGCTGCCAAACACTTCACTAATAATCGCTAGTATCAAAAGGATGTATGCATTCATAGTTGTTCCTCCTACCTAAAGAAGTATCTTTCTCCATTTTACCTTCTCAGTCAAATTTACGGAATATAGGACCTCAGTTGTAGCGAAAATTACATCTGTAGCACATTTTTAAGTCATCCTCCTCTTAGTAATATAAATAGTGCTGGTCATGACATTAGGAGGTATTGCAGTTGAAAAAAATCGGACCTAAAGGGATGAAATGGTTAAAAATTATTCACGTTTTTCTAGTCGTATTATTTTTCGGAGGCATTTTAAGCTCTCTTTCATTAAATCTTTACCTTGATTTTACTGAATTTAACGAGTCCTATCTCGGGTATAAAAATATTGTAATTATTAGTGATAATATTGTTCGCTGGGGTGCAATTGGCACATTAGTAGTGGGGCTCACCTATGGATTTTTTACGAACTGGGGGTTTTTCAAGCATCGATGGGTTGGCGTGAAATTCGTATTGTATATGATTCAAACGATCGTTGGGATTTTTATTATAGACAAGCTAATGATCACAAATATGGAGCTACTTGAAACTCAACGAGAGTTAGCCTTGACCAATCCTGAATTCATTCAAAATCATTTAATAAGGCAATATGCGGTCTATTTTCAGGTGGTAGTTACCATTTTTATTTTTATTATTTCATACTTAAAACCTTGGCGGAAGAAAAAAGTATCACCGAAAAAGAGCTGAACCTACAGCTCTTTTATCGTTTTTAGGATATAATTTTGGTAAAGTAGTTTACGAAGACAAACTTTACAAGGAGTTTTGCAATGAAGAAGTTTTTACTGTTTACAGTTTTGATAGCATTGTTAGCGGCCTGCGGAAATAAAGATGAGGAGACGATTTCGTCGCCGGAAGAACCAGCAAAGAGCGTAGAATATGAGGCAGATTCTAAAAAAGCGAAATCAAATGAAGCTGTTGATGCTTCAGATAGTGAAGAGGCAAATGCTTCTGATGAAAATGCGGATGCTCCAGATACTAGCATCGAAGCTACAGCCGAAACTAGTACTCTTAAGGACCAATATTTAAATGAACTCGCAACGATTGTAGAAGAAATCGAAAACAAGCCTGAGGGTGAAACGCAAATTGAATTGGAAGAAATCGCAGCAGGTACATATAAAATCTGGGATGATCAACTAAATAAAATTTGGAAAGAACTAGAGAAACAGCTTCCAACTGAAAAAATGGATAAATTGCGGGAAGAGCAACGCAGATGGATTAAATTTAAGTATGAAGCGGCAAGCAAAGAAGCCACACAATATGAAGGCGGCTCAATGGAGTCTTTAGTAAAAGTTAGCACACAAGCGCAGGTCACCAAAGAAAGATGCTATGAGTTAGTTGAAAATTATTTTTAAGAGAAAGGCTTTGTTAAACCTTAATGTTGATTTTTGATAATTAAGAAAGAATGTTCTATGATAAAGGTAACAATTCGATTCGGAGATGATTTGTCTATTGATTTAAAGGAGCTAAAAAAGCTTGCTGATACATTAGACGATAGTGGTAAGCAGGAACCTATCTTCTTTTTGCAATCCCGAACTAAGGGTGTGTCAGCTCCCGTTCGAGCAATTGACGAAATCCAAGAAAAACAACCCAAGTTGAATTATGCTAAAATGTAGTTTATGTGTAATGTAGATATCCCTCATGGACAAAGGAGAACTGAAAATGAGAAAACTCGTTCTATTTCTGCACGCATCACTTGACGGTTTTGTAGAAGGGCCGAATGGTGAAATGGACATTAGCTGGGTTTCCTACGATGCTGATTTGGAGAAACACGCGAAAGAAATTCTGAGTACTGCCGACACTGTCATTTGGGGACGTGGGACTTATCAGATGATGCACAGTTACTGGCCATCTGTGCCTTCGAACCCATCAGCTTCGCAGCATGAACGGAATCATGCCGATTGGATTGAAAAGACAGCCAAAATCGTTTTTTCCACGACGCTGGAGAAAGTCGAATGGAGTAATTCCAGACTCGTGAAAGAAGATGTCGAGGAAGAGATCAATTACCTCAAACAGCAGCCGGGCAAGGATATGGTCATCCTTGGCAGTCCTAGGTTTGCACACCACCTTATGCAGCTTGATTTAATTGATGAATATAAAATTACCGTTTCTCCCGTCCTGATCGGTAAGGGATTGCCGTTATTCCAAGGTCTTAAAGAGAAGATCAATCTTAAGCTAATCGAAAACAAGACCTTTGATTCTGGAGCCATAGGTCTCGTTTACCAGACGGTAAGATGACCTTGTCACTTAAGGTGATTACCCTAACGGGAGACGATAGCTCAATTAACCTCCTTTTCACAAAGGCGGTTTTCTTATGGTCACAAATCTACATTAGAATTTAACATAGCCAAGAGAAAAAGGACTTAGATAGGCGATTCTAAGTCCTTTTCCTATTTAGTCCATGTTAAAAAGCAACTCTTCTTTTATCGTTTTTTCCGCCATTAGCTGGTCTAAGCTTCTGAAGGTATAGCCTTCTTCGCGTAAGTCATCGATGGCTTTTCCAAGCGCTTCGGCATTATCCCTCGAAACCGTATGTAGCAAAAGGATGGCCCCAGGATGAATTTGTCTCATGATGTTGTTGTAGGCATACTCCCACCCACGTTGGTTATTAATGTGCCAGTCGACAAAGGCCAGCGACCAGAATACATTCTGATAACCAAGATTGTTGGATAAGGCTAATGTTCGTTCACTGAATATGCCGCGCGGTGGACGAAGATAGGTGACATCCTGTCCAGTCAGTTTCTTTGTTTCCTCTCGAACGGAATCCAATTCTTTTCGGAGTCGCTCGTCACTCACCCTCGTTAAATCCGGATGATACCATGAATGATTGCCAACGACATGCCCTTCCTTCGCCATTCGTTTGACGAGGTCGGCTTGATCTTTTAAATAGTGCCCCGTAACGAAGAAGGTCGCCGGAACTTTTTTCTTTTTTAACACATCAAGAACTTTTTCGGTGTAGCCATTTTCATAGCCGTTATCAAATGTAAGATAGATGTCTTTTTTCGTTGTATCCCCAATATAAAATGCGCCATATTTTGCGAGTAGTTGATCATATTCCTCACCCGCTGAGGCCGGTTCATGGTTTTTGCTCTTTTTGAACCCCCAATGGATGGGTGCATTTGAATAAGCTGCCGCCACCTGGTGGGCACCAGCCAATGAAAAGGTAACAATCAAAAGAAGAAGTATGCCACAAAGCCTTTTCAAACGTAAAACCTCCTAAAACTCCGTTAGTAGTAGCGTTAGTTTTTACCACAATAAGGGAGTTCATGCAGGGATAGATTACCAATCATGATTTTGTTGGGTCTGTGAATAAAATTTGATGTTGGGCTTGCGGGACATTGTAAGGGAATTTGGTTCGTACGTGTGCCACGAGACCATTTTTTTCTACATGCTTGTGACATGAAGCTAAAACTTTTTTAGCTATTCTTGAACATTCCATGACAATCACTAAATTATCACCTGTTTTTAGTATCAGGTATTATATTTGTCACTATTCAGTTTAGCCCCAATCACACAATAATAGAGAAGAAACAAATTAGAGATGAAATGGGGTATTCTTTTGAAATTTCCACAATTAAAAATCGGTCATATGTTGCCTAAGTTTCCCATCATGCAAGGTGGTATGGGCGTAGGTATTTCGTTAAGCGGTCTTGCGTCAGCTGTTGCGAATGCTGGGGGTATTGGAATTATTTCCGGTACAGGAATTAGTATCGAAGATTTAAGAATGCATATAAGAAAGGCACGTGCATCTATCGAGGGTAATGGTTATATTGGGGTGAATGTACTTTTTGCCATGAATGATTTTGCTGAAAAAATGAAGGTAGCCATTGAGGAAAAGGTTGATTTCATTATTTCTGGTGCTGGGATATCAAGAGATATGTACAACTGGGGCAAAGAATCTGGCACACCGGTCATCTCGATTGTGTCGTCGGCAAGGCTAGCTAAAATTTCAGAGCGGCTCGGTGCTTCTGCAGTTGTTGTAGAGGGCAATGAAGCCGGTGGTCATTTAGGGACCGAAAGACCGTTGTTTGATATTTTACCGGAAGTCGTGGAAGCGGTTAAGATTCCTGTTATTGCTGCTGGAGGGATCATGACTGGAGAGGATATCGCACGTGCAATTTCTATTGGGGCTTCCGGTGTTCAGATGGGAACAAGATTTGTCGCAAGTCACGAGTGTGATGCACCATTATCCTTCAAAGAAAAGTATGTCCAGGCGAAACAGGAAGATATCGTCATGGTGAAAACCACTGTAGGACTGGAAGGTCGCGCCATTAAGAACGCCTTTACTGAGAAAATATCTGATAATAAAAAGGTGAAAATAAAGAAATGTATCGATTGCCTGAAAGACTGCTCTTATCGTTTTTGTACAATGGATTCTATGATAACCTCTATGGAAGGTGATTGTGAGAATGGACTTGTATTTGCAGGGGCAAGAGTCCATGAAATTAACGAAATCCTACCCGTTCAGACGATTTTCAATAACATCAAAACTGAATATGAAGCATTCGCTTAATTTTATAGGTAGTGTTGTTTAGGCAATACTACCTTTACTTCATTCACCTATAAGGCCTAACAAAATAGAAAAACCCGCTACGCATAATCGTAACGGGCCATTAAACAACTATGATTAAGCGAATACTCGCTCTTTGAATTGTTCTAGTTTTTCTAATGAAGATTTGTCGACATCCTCGTGGAGGCTGTTGCCGTGTGAGTCCATTGTAACAACGGCTGTGAAGCCCTCAACAGATAGATGCCACATCGCTTCTGGGATACCGAACTGCATGAGATCAACCCCATCAACAGACTTGATACAGTCTGCATAATATTGGGCAGCCCCGCCGATTGCATTTAAGTAAACTCCACCATGCTCTTTTAATGCAGCAAGTGTCTTAGGTCCCATTCCACCTTTACCGATAACAGCGCGGATGCCAAACTTTTTCATGATATCGCCTTGGTAAGGCTCCTCACGAATACTTGTTGTTGGGCCAGCAGCTTTTACGTGCCAGTTGCCATCTTCATCCTTAAGCATAACCGGACCACAGTGATAGATGATTTGTCCATCCAGATCAACTGGTGCATCATTTTCAGAAAGGTGCTTGTGGATTGCGTCACGGCCAGTGAACATACGGCCATTAATTCTAACCACGTCACCCACTTTAAGTTCACGGATTTGTTCTTCAGTGATTGGTGCTTGAAGCACAACTTCGCGAGTCTCAGACTTTACTTCAACTTCTTCTTGATCTTTAGAGAAGTCGATTTCTTCTCCATCTTGGTATAACCAATCTTTGATATCACCTGTTTCAGCATTAAGTGTGACACCTAGACGGCGGTATGCCCAGCAGTTGTACGCAACAGATACGAAGAAGCTAGCAGGAATACGGTGCATCACGCCAACTTTACAACCAAGTAGAGTTGTTTCACCGCCGAAGCCCATTGTTCCGATTCCAAGCTTATTCGCATTTTCCATTACATATTCTTCAAGTTGACGAAGATCTTCGTTTGGATTAACATCCTCAACAGAGCGGAAAAGCTGTTCTTTTGCTAACTCGTAGCCAGACGTACGGTCTCCCCCGATTCCAACGCCGATGAATCCAGCACTACAGCCTTGTCCTTGTGCTTGGTAGACAGAGTGCATGATACATTTACGAATTCCGTCTAAATCACGGCCTGCACGACCAATCCCCTCTAGCTCAGTTGGTAAGCTATATTGAATGTTTTTGTTCTCACATCCGCCGCCTTTTAAAATAAGGCGTACATCGATGTAATCCTCTTCCCATTGTTCAAACTTAATGACTGGAACACCTTCACCAAGGTTGTCCCCACTGTTTTTACCTGTTAATGAATCAACAGCGTTTGGACGTAGCTTCCCATCTTTTGTTGCTTCTACAATTGCTTCACGAATGGCTGCTTTAATTTTTAATTGGTTCACACCAACAGGAGTTTTCACTTTGAAGGTTGGTAGACCTGTATCTTGACAGATTGGTGATACGTTTACATCTGCCATTGAAATATTATTGGTGATTGTTGAAAGAGACATAGCAGCACGAGTACCCGCACTTTCACTCGCTTTTGCGCGAGCAACCGCTCTACGTACATCCTTTGGAAGTCTTGTTGATGTCTCTACAATTAATTTGTACATACTTTGTTGTAGCTTATCCATCTGTATTCCCCTTTCCCTTACATCCCCGAGAGGATGTTCAAAAAAGTCCGGTGAAAATGACACATCGAATTTCTTCGTTGGCTAGTTTTTCCGTTCCTCACGTATTAACTGCATACGCTCCGGTACTCAAAACTGCGCCGCCTCGAACTTCTTGGTCCTTTTCATCCTCCTTTTTGAACATGCACTCAAATTTATACATTTTATCTGTAATCACAATTTTCATTATACTCCTAGAAGTTTTTTTCGGAAAGGGATTTGCAAGCGATTCCAGTTTTTATGTGTTCTTTTTCTTTTATTAAATTCACCCCAATTAAACCTACGATTGAAAAAATCACGGGGATTACGAAACCGAAATAATATCCAGCTGTAAAATGGTCTAATACACTCCCAAAAATAGCTGGTAGTAACACCGCACTTAAAAACCCACCCGTGTTCGCAAACCCTGATACCATACCTGACTCACTTGTTGGAAAGGTTTTTCGAACAACTGCAAAGGTTAAGGAATTTGATCCAAACGCAAATCCGATGATAAAGAAAAGCGAAATGACCAAGAATAATGGTGGTCCCTCCTTAAATAAAAGAAATGTTGACCAACACATAACAGTGACAGCATGAAAAAAGATATATGGTCGTTTGATTGTGCCTAAGCGACTTGAAATCCAACCGATTAGAGGCGCACCAATGAGGGCTCCGATTAAACTAAACATAATAAGCTTACTTGCGCCCAAACGGGTCAGCCCGTGAATATCCATTCCATAAGGCACGGCCCACGAACCGATAAAGCCTAAATACCCTCCGACAAGCCCAAAGTGACATAGAAACAAAGCCCATGCTTGCCGATTTGAAAAAATTCGACGCAATAACACCGATGTTTTTTCACGTTGAACTTCGTTTTTCTCAATAATCGAGTGTCCCGGCTTTTTTACTAGCACAAAATAAAGAAAGATTCCGCACAAACATAGGAGGATTCCCCCTGAAAGAAAGGCTCCCCGCCAACCGAGTAAGACAATCAATGCTGAGAACGGCACAGTTGCCATCAGGAAACCAAGACTTCCAGTCATTCCTGCAACTCCAATTAGCCGAGTAAATTCTTTTTCATTAAACCATTTGCTTAAAATGAGCACTAAATTAACCCAAATGGTCGCATCCCCAATTCCTGTTAGGATTCGTGCAAAAAAAAGGATGAACTCATGGGTACCGACGCTATAAACAATGGTTCCAACGCCTGTCAGGCTGGCACCTAGTATCAGGAAAAAATTAGGTCCGTAGCGATCTGCTAAGATTCCCATTGGCATTTGTAACCCTGTGTACACGAAAAATTGGATACTTGTGAGTAGACCGATCGTTGTTGCGGTGACTTGAAAATCAATCATCAATTGGTCTGTAATCAGTCCGGGTGCTGTGCGTTGACCAGACATCACGACATATGTAAACAAAACTGAACCAAAAATTACCCATCGATACTTCCTTTTTTGAATGCCCAATGATATCTACCCCCGTACTATGTATATGGGCTTTTGCACCCGGTAGTGCTCATACACTTGCGAAAAAATCAATCATTACAATTTTGAACTCATACATGTATAATCAAAAAATGGGAGTTGAGATACAATGAATAAAAAAGACATCGCAAACATCCGCAAGCAATTTAAGTTGAATAATCAATACTTAAAAATTAATGAAATTTTTAATGTGTATGTTAAAAAAGAATCTAATGAAATTTATCACCATATTTGTCAGCCGTTCGAGCTGTTAGAACAGGAAGCTCAAGAATTATTTTTAGATAACTTTAAAAAGACTTTGGCTGGGCAGCTTGATACAAAGCTGTTTGAGTTGAAGTTCCAGCACGATGTTGAAAATAGCACGCGTGACCTTCTATATGACGGGCTGCAAATGGAAGATACCGAAGATTGGTTAGAGCAAATGCTGCAAATCGTAGAGAAAATGTATGCTACTAAGGTTTATGATTTTGATACAGTGGTTACATTCATTCGTGCCGAGTATCGCAAACCAACGCGAAAACGTAGTGCTGAATCTGAGGAAGGCGGCTCTGATGAGGTTTATTTCAGCCCCCTCATTTTATGCACCTTAAATAAAATAGATCAACCGAAAAAGACATTGGTTTTTGATTATATTGAAAGAACGTTCAAATCAAATACGGTGCTGGACCCGGTTATTAACCTGACGGCTCCGTTAACAGGGTTTCTTTTCCCAGCCTTTAACGACAATGCGGCAGATGTGAATCATATTCTATATGCTTCAGGGAAATCGAACGAGCCTAGCTATTCTTTCATTGCCGATGTGTTGAATTGTGAGGATATCATGACGGCCGAAGATGATAAGATCGGCTTTGAGATGATCCTGAAAAATGTGATTGGGGACACGGTCGAGTCCGAGGTTATTTCGAATGTATATGAAGAAATCGACAAGTTCGTTCAGGAAAAAGAAGAAGAGGAAGAAGAAGAAAGCGAACCACCAATGATTAACTACCAGGACGTCGAGCGCATCTTGAAGGTGAGCGGCGTGGAAAATGTAGACACAGTAAAGGTGGAGCATGCTTTTAAAAGTGTACTGGATGATGAGCGGCATGAATTTAAAGCAGCCAATCTTGTACCAAAAACAATCAAAATCAACACAAAAGTCGCCGACCTCAAATTGAGTCCAAAAGAATTAAAATACGTCAAATACATCATGTACCAAGGCAAACGCTGCTTGTTGCTGGAAATAGACGAGGACGTCGTTGTTGAAGGGTTGACGTTGGAGACGAAGAATCATGGGGACCACAGGGACGGTTCTACTGGTTCCTTTTAAAGCAAAAACAGCGGATTTCTAATCGAAATCCGCTGTTTTTATTTGAATTCGAACAATTGCGTTTCCATTTGAGTCTTCTTCATTGTCAATCGGGTAAGATTCTATCGCTTGCGTTACTCTTTGCACCTTCCTCATTGCCAATTGGGCACGATTCTATCGCTTGCGTTACCCTTTGCCTCTTCCCCTTTGCAAATCGGGCACGATTCAATTGCTTACGTTACCCTTTACACCTTCTACATTGACAATCGGGCACGATTCATTCGCTTCCGTTACCCTTTGCACCTTCCCCACTGACAATCGGGCATGATTCAATCGCTTGCGTTACCCTTTGCACCTAACCCATTGACAATCGGGCACGATTCACTGTTTTTTCCAATTATCGCCCCTCCCTCAACAAACAAACAAAACAAACGCCCAGCACCAGTCCTGAGCGTCTTCCAACAAATCTATTCCTTCCAATCCTTCTTAAATCGTTCATATTTTCCTTCTAAGTCATCGAGCATCTCAATGAGGCGGTCGATGTCCTCTAAATCAGTGGATTCGGGGTCCATTGAATCAATGACCTCTAGAAACATATTTAGGCGGTTTTTTAAATAGGATATTTGTGAGTCCTTATCATGAATCGCGTTTCCCAAGCTACAACGTTCCTTTCCTACTTCAATCGTTTTAGGCCCACAGGAAGTGGGTCACAAAGACCTTGCCACAGGATGTGGCGTTCTTAGTCTTTGTTCATATGCATTATTATATCTGTATTGACAATTATTTTTCCAGCCAATTGCGGTTCAACAAATTTACAAATTAGATGTAAAAAAATTCGGGCGCTGCTTTGTCGCCCGAATTTCTTTTTTCATCTCGGAGTTTCTGAAACGAGGAATCCGTAAGAAACGTGGTCTTGAACTGGGATCCAGGCGCCGATTCCTTGGTGGGTTACGTTTTTTACAACGATGGATTTTTTGCTTCCTTTTAGAACAAGGTAGACTTCACCGTATGTAACCTTCCCTTTTTCATTGACCGCCGGCGCATATGCATATAAGTACCCTAACCTTTTCGGGGGTACATTATAAACTTGGTCCTTTTTGGTTCCACCCCCAATGATTGTTGTAAAGGAAAGTGGAAGCTTCGACTTTTGCGCGGCTTCGATTAACATCATTTTCTTTACCTCATCTGCATCCTGAATCTCTGCAGTTAATCCACCTCTGACAATCTTCTGCATTTCTTGTTTGTAGTGGATTTTAAATGGTGTCTTTCCGCCACGATTGTCATAATAGTTTGTGTTGATTTTTTCATACTCCCAATTCGTGCTTGTTTCAGACGATTCATAGTTTAGCGGCCATTGTCCTAAGTAAATGGTTGCGCGATATCCAAGCGCAAGCGGTGTCGTCTGGATGGCCGACTCATTTAAAATACGAATAAGATCCGGATTTTCTATTTCTACATCAGCACTATTAATAAGCTCTTTTGTGAGCTTACTTGGCTGGAGATATGGTAAATCCTGCGTCGGATTCGGATAGGTATTATCCTGTGAAATGTCTAAAACAGAACTAGGTATTTTAAATTTATTTACTTTTTCACCCTTTGTTTTATCGGTACCTTCCGCCATTGTCGTTCCTGCAACAAAACCAAACATCAACATGACGGCAACTATAAAAAGAAATTTTCGTTTCATAGACGGTACTCCTTTCTTTAGCTTTGTGCTTAGTGTTTTCGAAGAATTTGCAGTTTATCCATCCTTTTATTAGGAAATGTAAAAAAGCTAGCAGGTTTATCCCTTGCTAGCTTTAATCCCCTTACTCATCAACCTCTCAAAATACGGAAAAAAGAATTGGATGATAGGGCCAATCCCGAATGTGACAACCAAGGTTCCAATCCCAATCGGGCCTCCAACCAAAAGGGCCAAAATCAGGCCTGTTGTTTCAGCAATTGTTTTGGCAACCCCAAATTTCAGCTTAAATCGTTTGCTAATCGCGAGCATCAAATTATCGAGTGGTGAGAGTGGAAACTTCGCCTGCAAATAAATGGAGATTCCGAGTGAGGCAACTACTAATCCTCCTAATAAAACAAGAGTTTTCACTAATAAGCCTTCCAAATTCCATTCATCCAACGCAACTAATAACCAAAAATCAATAAAAAATCCAATTAAAATGATGGTTCCAATTGCTAAAAACGCAGGTCTCTCACGCAGCAATAGAGCATTCACAAGCATGACTATAATCCCGACAATAATAACCCAATTGCCGACTGTGAGTCCGATTTTTTCGGATAGCCCGACATTAAGAGCATCCCATGCCCCGGCACCGATATCTGCAATTATCATCAAACTGATTCCAAGCGCCAAGATAAACAACCCAACGCAAAAGAATATAATTCGTCGTGTAATCATGGTTGAGCTCCCTTAGGTTTAAAATATTATTTTTAGTTTATACATTGCACTTAATTATAATCGACTCGAATTAATTAATCGATATTTTTCATTTTCGTAAAATTTATTCGAATATTTTTAATCTTAGGTAAATAAGATAAAGTATACCTTACTTGAAGGAGGGATAAGGAGACCATACCTTTAATGACAGGGGGTATGCTATTCGATTACCGGACAAAGAAGTACAGCAAATGAAAGTTATCCCTTAAAAGTACTTAAATGAAAGTCATAAAAAACCAAACGACTCTGTGTAGATAAAATGTCTGCACAGAGTCGTTTTTTGTCTTTATAATAAATAAAACCCAATCCCCATAATTGCGTATGCCGCTAACAATGTACCACCTTCAAACCAGTTTGTTTCTCCATCATTCGTTAAGGAAATCGTTAAAAATACTGCGGTGATCATCGCGATTAACTCTGGCATGGAAAACACGAGCGCCATCTTTGTATCCAGGAATAACGAAATCAACACTAACAGCGGCGCAACAAACATGGCAACCTGCAAGGTTGAGCCAATGGCGATTTCGATGGCAACATTCATTTTATTTTTATAAGCCATCATTACGGCAGAAGCATGCTCTGCCGCGTTTCCAACTATTGCTACGATAATGATCCCGATAAAAATTTCACTCCACCCAAAGCTTTCAGCAACGACTTCAAAGGTATGGACGAGATTTTCGGACACATATCCAACAGCAACCGTCGATATAGCCAGGATAATAAGGGCCTTCCATTTCCCCCATTCGGGCTCCTCATGCTCTTCATTTTCCTTCTCCACTTGCTCAGAATCCTGCTGATAAATCCCGCGATGAGAAACAAGCTTAAAGAAAAGGCCTGCTAAATATAATAGGATTAAAATAACCGAAATACCGATACTTAACGTAAATGTATCCTGATCATTCATCTCCATTGAAAAAACCTCTGGAATGACAAATGCTAAAATAACCGAAAAAATCAGAAGGCCTGAGTTATGACGTGCATCATGGACATTAAATTTCTGTCGCTTGAACTTAATGCCTCCAACTAGAAAAGAAAGTCCGGCAACAAGTAATAGGTTTCCAAGTACAGAGCCTGTAAGGGAGGCAAGCACAACTGTGACAAGTCCAGCCTTTAAAGCAAATATCGAAATAATAAGTTCAACTGCATTCCCAAAAGTTGCGTTTAATAGACCACCAATCCTTGGTCCAGCAATGATCGCAAGGCTTTCCGTCGCCCTGCCCATGAATCCTGCCAAGGCGATAATCGTTAAACAATAGATAATGAACATCATGACGGCTGGCCAATGCAAGAGGCTCCCAATCACTGAAAGTGGAACACCTATCACAATCATAATCATAAAAAGTCGATTCATCAGAACACAACCTTTCCTATAACCTACTATCAAATGCGCTAAAGCGCATTTGTTTGCCCGATTTTTTTCGACTTGCTCGAAAAATTTCCATTGAAAAATCGAGGCATCCGCCGGAGGCTTTAACTTTTTTCAATAGGGGTTAAAACCCTATTGAAAAAAGTTAAAACTACGCCCAGCTTTTGCGTAGTTTTATTCTCTATAAAAATTATGTTCTAATATGATGTTTTTATTCGTCAATGATTTCAAAACTCTCCGTAATTTCAATGCTTCCTTTTACCGATTGCGCCATCGGACAATTGCGGGAAGCGACTTCGATGGAACGCTCAATTTTTTGTTCGTTTAAATCGGCTCCTTTTATGAGGTAATGAAGGTGAATTTTTTCAATCCGATTTGCTCGGGCCTCATTTCTTTCAACCTTCGTATTGATGGTGATGTCCTCCACCTGCATCCTCTTTTTTTCAAGAATCTTCCGAAGTGTACCCCCGCTGCAGACTGCGATGGAGGATACTAAAAGCTGATACGGTCTGAATCCATGTGCTTCATCTCCTGCAACATGCAACTCCCCGTATTCCACATCTGTGTAAAAGCCAACTTCCTTCATTTTAAAAATCATGAAAAATGCCCCCATTATCGTAAGTTATCATTAGTTTACTCTTGTTCTACCCCAAATGAAAAGAAAATCAAACTCTAGAAAATAAATAGGAGCAAGTCTTAACAGACATTGCTCCCGAAATGTTAAAACGATTCACGTAGCGCTCTTTGAGCCTCCGATATTGCGAAGCTGTCGTTTAAGGATTTTCCCACTGGCGTTTCGCGGCAATTCCTTCACGATTTCGACCTGCTTCGGCACCTTGAAGCTAGCTAAATTGTTCCTGACATGCTGGAGAATTTCCTCCTCAGACACGGGAGCCTTGATGACAACGAAAGCAGTGACTGCCTCAATCCATTTTTCGTCCGGTACTCCGACAACTGCGACCTCTGCAACCTGGGACAACTCATAAATGCAGTCCTCTACCTCGCGGGAAGCCACAAGTATACCGCCTGTGTTGATGACATCCTTCACCCGATCAATCACCTCGATGTATCCGTCCTCGTCCTGCTTCACGAGATCTCCGGAGTGGAACCAACCTCCTACGAACGCCTTTTCTGTAGCTTCCCTTTTGTTCCAGTAGCCTAGACAAAGCTGGGGCGAACGGTACACAATTTCTCCAAGTTCACCGGCGGGGACACTATTGCCCTCGGCATCTACTACGCGCGCCTCAACAAAGAGCATTGGTCTTCCTGCGGAACCAGGGTGGTCCGCATGCTCCTCAGGACGCAGAACCGTGCAGGCAGGACCCATCTCGGATTGGCCGAACACGTTGTAGAAACCGAGCTCTGGCAGACACTTCTGCAGCCGCTCGAGTATTGGCCCAGGCATGATTGAAGCTCCGTAATAGGCCTTCCGAAGATTTCCGAGACTTCTTGTTGTTAGTTCAGGGTGATTCGCGATTGAAACCCAAACGGTTGGAGCGGCGAAGAACGATGTAATCGCGTCCCGTTCCATGGTTTCAAGCACAGTACCAGCCTCTGGAGCCGGAAGCACCTTGTTCCAGCCACCCACCAACAGCGCCGGCAGCATGAACACATGCATCTGCGCGGAGTGGTAAAGAGGCAGGCAGTGGAGCGCACGGTCTGACTCCTTGATGTCCAGACCTTGGATGCAGCTCATGTAGTGGTACATCAGAGCACGATGCGTCATTATGGCACCCTTTGGATCCGAAGTAGTACCCGATGTGTATAGTAGCTGAGCGACATCTGTGTCATCAACATCGAACTCATCATCCTCCAAGGGACGGATGTCGTTACTGGTAGCCCACTCCATGATTTCGTCCTCGAATCTCAGTACCCTCCGATGACTATTCGACTTAGTCTGTGTGATTGCATCGGCGAGTCCTCGGTCAGCGATGATGAGTGCTGGATCGGAATCTCCGAGAATGTAGTCGAGTTCCCCAGCCCGGAGTTGAAAATTCACCGGAACGTGGATGGCTCCAATACGTGCTGTGGCCAAAAACAGCAGCACGTACATATCGGAGTTTTTTCCGTACGAGGCGACTCGGTCACCTTTTGCTACACCCTGTTTACACAGTTGGCGCGCAATACACGTGACCGCCATGTCGAGTTCACGATAACTCCACTCCCTGTCATCAAACACAACGGCAGTATTACGTGGGACGCGTGCGGCCGTACGACGGACGGCCTCGGCTATAGTGCTTGTTCTCATATTCATTTCAGTCCTCTCTTATCAATTTAGGTTGGAGCACAACACTTGTGAAACTCAGAGCATCCATCGATTTTTTCGACAAGTGCAGTAAGATTTTATGTAACACGAAAACAATGATGATTACCAAAAATTTTGAATATTCATTTTAAATATAAACCTACTCCCATTAAGCTGTCAATGTAATTGCGAGGTCGCTTTATCACCTTAAAATTTATTATTTGTATTAGTTTTTTGCCCCACTAAATATTGTTAAATCTTTTCAATTCCCAATCTCTGGTTCTTTTTGTATGATTAGAATGGAAAAGAAACTGGGGGAAAACAACATGAAATTGCGTTTTTGGATATTAGTGAGCATAGTAGCTGTCTCGGGGTTTAGCCAAGGCATGCTGTTGCCGTTGATTGCTGTTATCTTTGAAAATAGTGGACTATCATCCACCTTAAACGGGTTGAATGCAACCGCCCTATATATCGGAATCTTATTTGTATCTCCTTTTATGGAGTACCCTTTGCGCAAATATGGGTATAAGCCGGTCATTCTATTTGGGGGATTGCTCGTGGTCATCTCACTCGCCTTATTCCCATTATGGAAATCGTTTTGGTTTTGGTTTGCATTGCGGCTCTTGGTCGGGATTGGTGACCACGCCTTACACTTTGGAACTCAAACATGGATAACATCATTTTCTCCAGAGGATAAGCGCGGAAGGAACATCTCCTTATATGGATTATTCTTTGGGCTAGGCTTTGCCACAGGTCCATTAATGACACCGTTAATCAATATCAGTGAATCATTGCCATTTATTCTTTCTTCTGTCCTTTGTTTATTCGGTTGGTTCTTTTTATTCCTATTAAAAAATGAATTTCCTGAAACAGATTTAGGCGTGAACTCCTTTAGAGAAACGATCAATCGATTTTCAAAAGCCTGGAAATATGCATGGGTTGCGTTTTTACCGCCTATGGCTTACGGGTTTTTGGAGTCATCCTTAAACGGGAGCTTCCCAGTTTACGGCTTACGGATTGATTTAAATGTAACGTTTGTATCGATTTTATTAACGTCGTTCGCGCTTGGTAGCATCATCACCCAGCTTCCATTAGGTATTCTAAGCGACAAGTTTGGACGAAGAAATATTTTAATGATTGTCCTATTTTTAGGTTTTGTAAGCTTTACGATTGCAAGCTTCCTTGAACACTCTCATGTCGGACTCTGGCTCTGCATCACGTTTGCAGGGATGGCGGTTGGATCGACATTTTCACTCGGCATCTCTTATATGACAGACTTAATGCCGAAAAATTTACTCCCGACTGGTAACCTGCTTTGTGGAATCTTTTTTAGTATCGGCAGCCTAATTGGTCCGTTTGTAGGTGGAGTATTTATCCAATACTTTGATAACATTAGCTTTTTCAATGTCATTGGGATCATTTTATTAGCCATCTTTATTGTTTTGACTATGTTTGGTTCTAGAACAGCAACTAAAACAGTTGGGAATGAGACTTCCTTCTAGGGAGTCTTTTTTGTTGTCTAGCTTCAGGTGCCATCGGCTCTCTGGTCTAAGCCAATCGCTTCGGAAGGCAAAAAGCCCCTTCTGTCAGCGCTCGTCTTATCCTTGTCACCGATAGACGAAACATTAAGCTTTTCTATTTTTGTTGCCTATTTTTCAGAATTTTATTGACGTTTTTGAAAAATCTGTTATATAATACAAATAATATTAATACACTGTATTAAAACAGATGTGTAGGACGAAAAATGAAAAGGGAGAGGATTTTAATGAGTAGGCAAGAGCGCAAAAACATGATTGAGTTTATTGAAAAGGTCAGGGGCATTGATAAAATGGAGTTCATGTATATGACAGATGCAGATATCGAGCATATCTATGACACAACCTATTATCACTATGAGGAAATTGTGGAATAATGTAAAAAACTCGCCAATTGGCGAGTTTTTTCATTCTGGATCATCTTCCCTGTATTCTAAAATATCACCTGGCTGACAGTCTAGCGCCTTGCAAATTCCTTCTAATGTGGAAAATCGAACCGCCTTTGCCTTTCCATTTTTTAAAATAGACAGGTTGGCCATTGTGATTCCGACTCTCTCCGATAGCTCGGTTACGCTCATTTTTCGTTTTGCTAACATGACGTCTATGTTAATTATGATTGCCATTGTTTTCACCTCAAACCGTTAAGTCATTTTCTTCTTGAATTGCAATTGCATTTTTCAATAGCTTTTGAAGAACGGCAGCAAAAACCGATACAACAAAACAAGCGAAAATAATGACTAATGCAATAAGTAGTACCCCAGGATTACCCGCATCTTGTGAAATCACAAAAAAGAAGCCAATGACATACCATGCACTAATGATGGCCGAACAATATTTAATGAATGTTAAAGATTTTACCGAATTATTAGAGAATGCACTGTTTTTATCAATATAAACGAGTAGTTTAAAGCCATGATAGAGCGCAAATAAATACGGAATCAACGTTATCTCGATTCCAATTAGTAAAGGATACTTCAAATATGCGAATTCTACATTTTTGACTGCTAAGTCATTTGCTGCCCAAGGTAACCAAAAAATACATAATGCCAAAACAACGATTCCCATGAAAAAGATCGCTGCTTTTAAAAAGAGGGTATTCCCTCGTTCTTTTAGCCTCAAGATTTCCTCCATAATAAGCACCTCACCTATTTTTTACCTTTTTGAATAGTGTACTAGAACATTTATTGTTTTTCAATAAATTATTATCATTTTCCGCTATTTGTGAACTTATTTAAAATAATTATAAAAAGGACTTTTAAAATTTGGGAGATATGATATAATTAATAATAATTACAAAATAGAAATGATTAAAACGAAGTGCTGCTATCAAAACGATTGCAGTTTTCTTGTTTAAACGGCTTATTGATTGTGATTCCCTTTCTCAATTAGCAAAAACACGTTGATTTTAATTCTCAATTAGATGGTAGAAAATGATTATTTTTCTCAATTAGAAAATGGAGGCGACTGAAATGAGTACAGAAGTAAAGACCGCTCCTAGGCAACATATTTATAAACCTGAACAAGAACCTTCTCCATTCCTCGAAAAAGTGAAGCTTCATGGGGAATTGATTGCAGCTTTAACAAGCGGTGTGTTAATTGCGATTGCATGGATAATAGGTCATTTTGAACATAATACGGCTTCAATCATCATGTATCTACTTGCATTTGTCATTGGTGGTTATGCAAAGGCAAAGGAAGGGATTACAGATACAATCGCTGAAAAAGAATTGAATGTAGAAATGCTGATGATCTTCGCCGCCATTGGTTCGGCCATCATTGGTTACTGGAATGAGGGGGCGATTTTAATCTTCATCTTCGCTTTAAGTGGTGCCCTTGAAACCTATACGATGAACAAGAGCCATAAGGAAATCTCTTCTCTCATGGGGCTACAGCCTGAAGAAGCAACCCTTATTCAAAACGGAATCGAAAGAGTTGTACATGTTTCATCTCTTCAAATCGGGGATACTATTTTAGTTAAGCCAGGCGAGCGCATTCCGGCAGACGGAAAGCTTTTAAAAGGCGACACAAACGTGGACCAGGCAGCTATAACCGGTGAATCAATTCCGGTACAGAAATCCAGTGGGGATGAGGTTTTTGCAGGAACGGTTAACCTCCGTGGTTCGATTACCGTTGAAGTGACAAAGCCAAATGAAGATTCGTTATTCCAAAAAATTATTAAACTTGTTCAATCTGCACAAAGTGAAAAATCACCTTCACAGCAATTCATCGAAAAGTTTGAAGGAAAATATGTGAAGTTCGTGTTAATTGCCGTTGGTTTCATGATGTTTCTACCTCACTTCCTTTTAGGATGGACATGGACAGAAACCTTCTACAGAGCAATGGTCTTACTAGTTGTTGCATCCCCATGTGCGCTTGTTGCTTCGATTATGCCTGCCACTTTATCGGCAATTTCAAATGGGGCAAGACGCGGAATTCTTTTTAAAGGTGGCGTACACCTAGAGCAACTTGGGAACCTAAAAGCGATTGCGCTTGATAAAACGGGAACATTAACAAAAGGTAAGCCTGTTGTAACGGACGTAATTGTAGCCGATACAATCGAGCAAAATGAATTTTTACAAATCGTTGCTTCGATTGAAAATCAATCCACACATCCATTAGCTGGTGCGATTGTGTCTCACGCCAAATCGAATGAACAGGAGCTCCTTTTAATCGACGGAATCGAGGATATGCCTGGGTTTGGAGTAAAAGCAACAGTTGGTGAAGTTGATTGGCTAATCGGTAAATCCGATCTTGTCGGGAAAGATGCAGCAGTTGCTTTTGAAAATGGGATTGCGAAACAATTGGCCGCTGAAGGTAAAACGATTGTTTATGTAAAATCAGGTGACGACATTGCTGGGATTCTTGCGCTTAAGGATGTTGTCCGGGAAGATACGGTTTCGGCTATTTCAGCCTTAAAAGATCTTGGAATCTACACAGTTATGCTAACCGGTGATGGTGAAAAAACAGCCGAAGCAATTGCTGCTGAAAGCCATGTTGACCAACATATTGCTGAATGTTTACCAGAAACAAAGGTTAGCCATATTAAAGAACTGATTTCAAAATATGATACAGTTGCGATGGTCGGAGATGGAATCAATGATGCTCCTGCTTTAGCAACGGCCAATGTCGGGATTGCGATGGGGCAGGGTACAGACGTGGCACTTGAAACTGCAGATGTCGTTCTTATGAAAAATGACCTGCCGCGAATTGCTGAAGCAGTTAGGCTTTCAAAACGCATGAATCGGATTATCAAACAAAATATTATTTTTTCAATCGGCGTCATATTGCTGTTAATTGTGTCTAATTTCTTTCAAATCATTGATCTCCCATTTGGTGTCATTGGCCACGAAGGAAGCACCATTCTAGTCATCTTAAACGGCCTTCGATTGTTGAAGTCATAAAGGTAAGGACTTGACCAGATGAGGTCAAGTCCTTTTTATGTCGGGGACCAGTGGAACCGTCCCTCTAGTTCCTAATGGTAGCCGTTGCTGCCGTTAGCTGAACTGCTTGTTTTTTGTTTTGGATTTTTATTTTTTCCCTTTTGCTTTGTGTTTCCATTTTTTTTAGCCATAATAAAGGTTGCCTCCTTGTATTGTACTTACAACCCCTATTATCTCTCGCTACCCTCTTTTCCATGAAGGTAACTTTCGGAAAAACTCACCGACCGTCCCTAATCCGATGGCAGTTTAAGATCGCGTTGATTTCTCCGCCGATGATGATGATCATCGCAGATAAATAAAACCAAATCATGAGTACTATGATGGCTCCGAGGCTTCCATATGTCGTGGAAAAATGCCCGAAGCTATTCACATAATATGAAAACGCGAGGGACACAAACATCCAGCCAAAGGTGGCAAAAAAGGCTCCTGAAATGATTTCTTTAATCTTTAGCCGGCGGTTCGGCGCGACCCAATACAAAAAAGTAAACACGATAAACAGGATCGTCGCACTCACAATCCAACGAATTCCATTCCAAATATCTAAAAATTCGTCAGACAGACCAAACGAAGAAAAAATAAAAACCCCAATTTGCTTACCAAAGACCGGCAATAACAAAGCAATAATAATGACAAAAATCATCCCAAACGTTAATAAAATCGAAATCCCTCGTGTAAAAAAGAAGTTCCGAGTTTCTTTCACATCATAGGCTTTATTAAATGCACGAACGACCGCATTAATACCATTCGAGGATGACCACAGAGTACCGATGATACCAATGGATAACAGCCCGCCTTTTTGCGAACCGACAATAAAATTCAAATTTTCTTCAATCATATCAACAGTACCCACGGGTGCGTACTGCCTCACAAACGACAACACATCGATTTGGGAGATTGGCAAATATCCAATCAGTGTCACTAGAAAGATTAAAAATGGAAATAACGAAAGCAAGAAAAAATAGGCAAGCTCTGCTGAAAGACTACCTACTTCATCCTCCTTATATCGCAAAAATAATTCCTTAATAAACCGCAAATCTAAAGTTCGAATTTGGGTCATCTTTTCACCTCTCTATATTATCGTCCCTCATACCTTCCGAATTATTAGAGATTGCGTCCTTTGTTTCCTTCACTGCTTCAACAATTGCTGGAGTCGTTTCTACAATTTCATTCACCTTTGAGGTCACGATGCGAACGTCCTCTGCTACCTGTTCTACGGTTGTACGAACCGCGTTAAATCGTTCCTTCACAAGCTCTGTATAACCCTGCGGATTTTTCATCACATCTGCTGCTTTTCTACTAACTCTTTTACTAGTATGTAAAAACTGCTCTCTTGTTTCCTTATCGAATAAAGAAATCGCCGCTCCTAGGACAGCCCCAATGACCATGCCTTCCACCATTTTATTGCGCTTTGCCAATTTGGATTACTCCTTTCCAACAAAATTTTCTTTTTTTATGATAGCTAAAAGACGCTTACACCCATCGCTCACAAGCTCATACACTTCATCAAAATTCCCCGTGTAATATGGGTCAGGCACATCTGTAACCTTACTGCCATCGACGAAATCAAGAAGCCTTTTGATCTGGCCCGTTTTTGCTGTACCAGTCATTTTTTTGTAGATTGCCTAAATTGTCAGAGTCCATCGCGATAATATAGTCAAATTGCTCAAGGTCTGCTGGAATAACCTTGCGCGCCTTAATACCTTCAAAGGACACATTATATTTAGTTAAAATGGTTTGCGTGCCTTGATGTGGCGGATGTCCGATGTGCCAATCACCAGTGCCTGCAGAGTCCACTTGAATTTCATCTGCAAGCCCTTCTTTTTTTACCATATCTCGAAAAATGGCCTCCGCCATCGGTGATCTGCAAATGTTCCCTAAACATACAAATAATACTTTTATCATTATGTAAATACTCCTTCATGTCATATTTTTCCGTATGGTACCATATTAAATAATAGCAGAAACGTGATACAATAAGAATACACTGAAAATTGAAAGGATGAAAACATGGATCTCTCACAAAAGTCGGTCGAAAATGTAGAGTTTATGATCGAGAAAATCAAAGAAAAGCTTAAAGTCCTAAACTTTGGTGCAATTAAGCCTTCCCATTTTGATGAAGAAATGTACGAGGAATTAAAAGACATCTACGACCTCACCATGAGAAAAAGCACATTCAGCCCGAATGAAATGCAAGCACTCGTCGAAGAGCTCGGAAGCTTACGCAAAAATAAATAATACATAATTTGTATGGCGGCCATGGTGGCCGCTTTTTTGTATGTGAGGGTTTTGCGGAGATGCAAATATTTCCGGTATGACGCATATATTCCCGGGACGACGCAAATTTCCGCTGGACGACGCATATACCCCTGCGACGACGCATATTTCCACGCAACGACGCATATTTCCGCTGGACGACACAAATACTCCCGCAGTGACGCATATATTCCACGCAACGACGCAAATACTCCCGCAATGACGCATATATTCCCCGCACTGATGCAAATACTCCCCCAATAACTCATATCCCCGGCGCGATGACACAAATATCCCGGAAAAGACACAAGTCCTCCATGAAGATGCCATAACCAATTTCTAAATAATCAGTCAATAACCTCCTCGTCTTGCATATACGTATAGAAAGGGGCGTCTTTGGGTCAGGGGGACAGGTCCATTGTCCCAGACTTCATCGTTTCTATCTTTCCGCAGCCCCAATCTAAAGGGGGGAATACATGTGTTAGGACTATGGCTAACGCTTATTGGAATAGCTGTGTTGTATTTTATCTCCGCTGGATTCTGGTTTTACTTTGTTGCATCATCGATGGATCACGATGACACCACAAGAATTGACCCGCTTCCGAAAGACCAAGATTTATAAAAAAGCCACACCCGATGCGGGTATGGCTCTTACCGTGTAGGCGAACTGTCTACACTTTTTTATTTTCTTTTTAAATGATAGACCACTGATTCATACGGTCGTAAGCTGATGCCTTTTGAAATATCGGTTTGCGAATCTCCATAGTTGGAAATAAGTAAATCCGTTGTGTAGTTTTCCATCTCAATATTTCCAGGAACCGCGAATGTTGCTTCTTTCCCGTAAAAATTATTTACCACAAGAAGCTTCTCATTTTCCCCGTTTCTTACATATGCAAAGATTTGCGGGTCTTCCTCATCTAATAGCTCGTAATCACCATAAGTGATAATATCGTATTCCTTGCGAAGCTTAATCAATTTTTGATAATGATAGAAGACTGAATTGTTGTCCTCTAATGCATTTTCAACGTTAATAGATTTGTAATTGGCAGCAACATTGATCCACGGTGTACCGCTTGTGAATCCTGCATGGTCAGATGCATCCCATTGTACGGGTGTACGTGAATTATCACGCGATTTATGTTTCAAAATCTCGATGATTTGATCGTTGCTCAATCCCTGTTCTTTTTTAATATTGTAAACGTTAAGCGATTCAACATCCCGATATTCAGAGATATCCTCGAATTTCGGATTGGTCATGCCGATTTCTTCACCTTGATAAATATATGGCGTTCCTTGCATCATATGAATCGTTGTCGCAAGCATTTTCGCTGATTCGGTTAAATACTTATCATCATCGCCATATCTCGATACAATACGCGGTTGGTCATGGTTGCACCAAAATAGCGCATTCCAGCCCCCACCCTTATGCATTTCCACCTGCCAGGTTGAGAGGATTCTTTTTAACTCTTGGAAGTCAAAATCGGCAACTGTCCACTTATCCCCATTCGGATAATCCACTTTTAAATGATGGAAATTAAAGGTCATACTTAGCTCTTCACGGTCGGGATTCGAATAATTAATACAATCGTCAATTGTTGTTGAAGACATTTCCCCAACCGTCATACTGTCGTATTTTGAAAAAACATTCTGATTCATCTCATGCATGAATTCATGGACCCGAGGACCGTCTGTATAAAACTTGCGGCCGTCACCAGGAGCCACAGACCCATCATCATCAGGGAAGCCCTGGTCTTTTGAAATTAAATTAATTACATCCAGCCGGAAGCCATCTACTCCTTTTTCAAACCAAAAAGTCATCATGTCATAGACTTTTTTCCGAACCTCTTCGTTTTCCCAGTTCAGGTCAGCTTGTGTTACATCAAAAAGATGTAGGTAGTATTGACCCGTTTTTTCGTCAAACTCCCAGGCATTTCCGCCAAACTTAGATTCCCAATTGTTTGGCTCATGGCCATCTTTTGGGTCCTTCCATATATAAAAGTCTCGATATGGGTTATCTTTTGACTCACTAGATTGCTTAAACCATTCGTTTTCAGTTGACGTATGGTTGACAACGATGTCCATAATAAGTTTGATTCCGCGAGAATGAGCTTCTTCAAGCAAGCGGTCAAAATCCTCCATCGTGCCATACTCTTCTTGAATCGCAAAATAATCACTAATATCGTACCCGTTATCTCGCTGCGGGGATTTGTAAATTGGCGTTAACCAAATAACATCAATACCTAATGCTTTCAAGTAGTCGAGTTTTTCGATGATCCCTTGTAGGTCACCAACACCATTTCCAGTTGTGTCATTAAAACTCTTTGGATAAATTTGATAAACGACAGACTTCTTCCACCAAGGCTGTTTCAACTGCTACACCACCGTATAAGTAATCATGTTTGTAGTATTTCATAAATAAAATAAACTTATTTGTTTTTAGTTTAACTTGTATATACAAGTTAGTCAAATTTAAAAATGGTGAGTGCAGGCACCTTGATTGGAAGACCTGTAATTGATCTATTAGCCATAAACTTTTTTTATTAGCCGTATTTTTTTGTTATTGGCCGTAAATTTTGATTAACAGACATATTTTTATAATATTGGCTAGAGATCATCTATTTAGAAGCTTTCCGGTGAATCTTTTCTAACCATTCCCTCAACACAACCGCCTGGTTATGCGCTTCGTCCTTTGCCCCAAAAAGAAGAGTCACTTTCTTTTCTCCGATCATGCGCAACAATTCCTCAATTGCAGTTTTTTTCTCTTCATCATTATGTAATTCCTTTATGTAGTGCTGTTTAAATTCTTCAAATCTTTCAGGTTTATGGTTGAATTCCTTGCGGAGCTCGGTGCTCGGGGCGATTTCTTTCATCCACAAATCGAGTTGGGCTTTGTCCTTTGAAATGCCTCGTGGCCAAATGCCGTCCACTAATATTCGTTTTCCATCTTCCACACTAGCTGGTTCATAAATTCGTTTTAGCACCAGATTTTCCAACATGATTTTCGTTCCTTTCTAAAAGAAAAGGGCAAAACGCAATGGTTTGGCCCTTTCACATTATTTAAACTTGTTGTGCAATTTCATTTGATAGTCTTTGAAAACCGCTGAGTGAGAGGTTTTTCGATTTTTTAGGATTTGATTTAGGCGAAACTGTTTTTCGTTTAGCTTTTTCTGATAGATGACTCTCTGTTCCTCATTTTCACAGTTATCAAGCAGGTTCTCAATGGTGAGCAGCTCTTTTTTGATCTCAGTTTCTTCATTAATGAATCCTGAATTTTTCATGACACGATATGCCATGCGAATATCCGCCGGAATCGCGGAATCATCATCAAGCTTTAGCGGCTTGCCGTATCCTGGTAGGTTGTCAAATTCTCCATCCTTGTAGGCCTTGCGAATTTTGTCCTCTGATACAATATTTGAAAAATCCATCGTTACATCCTCCTTTTTTGGAGTGTATCTTCTATTACTATTTTACGTGTATTTTGAACAAATTGCCATTCTCCCCTTATATTTCTCCTATGTTTCATTTTTTACAATATGACAACAACCCCCAAAAATCGACATTTCGTCATGAATTCCTATAACGTGAAGTGGGTTAAAATGACTACTCATAAAATTTTATAAAGAGTGGCTAAAAATGTTTTGGAGAAGCATTTTGGGCTATTAGAAATATAACCCCAAACTTTTTGAAGGATGGAGATAATATGTTTTCAAACACGGAAATAGGAATTGATTTAGGAACTGCAAATATTCTGGTATACACTAAAAATAAAGGCATCATCATTAATGAACCATCCGTTGTAGCGATTGACACCGCAAATAACAATGTCGTCGCTGTTGGGACAGATGCAAAAAGAATGATTGGAAAAACGCCTGAAAAAATCGTGACAATTCGCCCTTTACGAAAAGGTGTGATTGCAGACTTCAACGTTACAGCGGATATGCTTCGCCATATTATGAAGAAGGTAAGCCAAAAAATTGGCTACTCGATTCGTAAGCCAAATGTGGTCGTTTGTACGCCTTCTGGTTCAACTTCGGTTGAGAGACGTGCCATCCAGGATGCCATTAGACAATGTGGTGCTAAACAGGTTTACTTAATCGAAGAACCTGTTGCAGCTGCAGTTGGATCTGACCTACCTGTCGATGAGCCGGTCGCAAACGTAATCGTTGATATCGGCGGAGGCAATACGGAGGTTGCGATTATTTCCTTTGGAGGGGTTGTGACATGCAACTCTGTTCGAATTGGTGGTGACCAGTTCGACGAGGATATCATTCAATATGTACGTAAAAAATACAATGTCTTGATCGGGGAACATACCGCTGAACAGGTTAAATTTGAAATCGGATATGCACTTATTGATCATGAAGTAAAAACAATGGAAATCCGAGGGCGTGATCTTGTTACAGGTCTACCTAAAACCATTTCATTACGTTCAACCGAGGTTCAAGAAACATTAAAAGAATCGTTACTTCATATTTTAGAAGCAATCCGAGCCACATTAGAAGATTGCCCACCTGAATTAAGTGGTGATATTGTGGACCGCGGGATTATTCTAACAGGCGGCAGTGCCTTATTAAATGGAATGCAGGATTGGCTCAGTCAGGAAATCTTTGTTCCTGTACATTTAGCTCCAAATCCACTTGAATCTGTCGCAATCGGAACCGGTCGTTCCCTAAGCATCATCACCAAGCTTCATAAAATTGCAAAATAATAAGTTAGTCCCATAAGTCATCTTATGGGGCCTTTTTTAAATATGCGATTAATGCCTCCAGCAACGTATCGATTTCTTCTTGAATTCGTGCATGCTTTGGAATTTCGGGAATGTCAAAGCTATCCAGTAATTGCCGTTGTTCAATTGATTGAGCCATTGTCTCAAAAATGTATAAAAATTGAGCAATCTCTCCTTTTGTTAATGATTGATTCCTAGCTCCCGCTTCAAGAAAATAGCCCAGCTGTTCCATTGAAAAAACAACCGGTGATAAGAGACTCAATGAAGCAATATTATTCGGAATTTCTCCGAGTGCTGCTCCGTAAACGGTGCGTAAGTTATTTAAGTTGGTTCTCATTTTACTTTTCAGATGTCTGTCATCTATTTTCTCACTGTTATTCGTAAAGATTTTATAAAATAGCTGTGATTGGCTGCGAATGGTTTTAGACATCAAATGTGGAATCCGGCTTGAAGCTGATTGACGCCCCACAAGCAGCACGCCTAAAATTCCGATGATACATCCGATGATGACATCGGTGATTCGAGCCGTTGCAAAATACGGCAGATTGTTCAGCCTTGTTGTGTTTTCCGCGATTAATATTGCATTTGGCGTAATGAACGTAACGGCAAGTGCATAGTTCCGTACCATCAAAGATTCAGTAAAAAAGTTAAACATGGCAATCAAAAGAGCAACAACGATGGGTGCAGGGCTGAGTGAAAGAATAATCCCGGCAACTAATATGCCGACCAGTGTGCCGATTGACCTTTGAATTGAACGATGAAATGTACTTATAATAGTGGAGCCGAGCATAACGGAACCACAAGTAACCGGAATCCAATAGGAACGCTCAAATTCAAATGAAAAAGCAATCATTGCTGAGATTCCGAGCACAACTGCATAGCGTAATGCAGTTAAAAAGACGATCGAGTTTTTATCAAATGCATCTAATAATTGCTTTGCAAGCGAATGTTTCATGATATGAATTTCTTGGTCGACAACTGGTACTTGTGTCACTTTAGTTGCTTCCACGACTTTTTCAAACAAATGTCGTTCTGGTCCTTCTAGTTCTACCTCTGGAATCTCGATTCCATTGCTTTGATTTTTTTTGCAGAGTGATTGAGTAATTTGGTTTAATAAATCCATAATTTCAGGTGCGATTTCTGTTTTTCCACGTGACTCAAGTTCCAAAATATCGCCCCAAATCGAATGGGATATATCTTTCAATACATATAATCGTTTAAAAAAGGCAGAGCCTCGCCATGAAACATAACCAAATGAAAACGTAGTTTCAACTTCTCTCAACGTAAATAAGGTGCTTTCTTTTATTTCATCAAATCTTGAAGTACCAATCGCTCCCGCTAATTTCGATAGCTCCAGATATATTTGATGAATTGCTTTTTTCTCTGGCTCGTATGGGTCTGAAAACCAGCCAACCATCGCGACAATCCACGAAACAATTCCACCTAAAAAAACAAATGAGGCACGTAAAAAAGCAGCATCCGGATCAAGTTCCATGGCAGATGTCATCGCAAAAATAATCACAAAAAAAATGGACGCTGGCCCTCGAATGTTCAAAGCGCCGAAAATGAACGTACCAAGCCCACCGATTAATCCTAGAATAAGCGCAAATATATAAGGAGAAGCGGCAGTTAGCGTACCGAGTCCCATCACTGAAGCCAATCCAAGCATCACGATAAATACCTTTTTTGCACGATGTTTATAAGGTTCATTGAACACGTACAAATAGGAAAAGCCTCCAATTCCCGCCAATAACCCGTATTGAAAATTCCCAAGTATTAGGCCAACCATAACAGGAACCGACGAACTAATTGCCGCTCCAACCGCCCTTCGCATTGGAAACGGCGTCTTTTTAATCTTAAACGCATCCTTAATAATCGACCCCGGCATCCAAACTCCTTCTTTCTTGGAACCAAGGGGACGGTTCTACTGGTCCCAAATAGCAAAAGGAACCACAGGAACCGTCCCTACGGTTACTCTTGGTTCCCTTTAGCTTTAGCCGAGCGATTACCAATTATGTAAATAGGAAAAGGCCAAATCAGGAAACGATTTGGCCTTTAATTTCATTATGCTGTATGTTGTAATGCTTCTTTTTTCGCTGCGATTTTTTTGTTTTTAAAATAGCCAATTCCTAATATAAGAATGGTTAAAACAGCTGCGATTAGGTATGTTACTGGTCCATGTTCAATATGAAGGAAGTTTGTTAACCCTTTATCCTTCAACACCATTTCTCCTGCAGTCCAAGCAAGAATACCTGCACCGACATATGCAATCCACGCATATTTGTTCATTGCTTTCACAATGAATTTAGAACCAAAGATCATAATCGGAATACTTATTAGAACTCCAAGCGCAATCATGCCAATGTGTCCGTCTGCAGCACCTGCAACGGCAACAACATTATCAAGACTCATTACCGCATCCGCCATAATAATTGTACCAATCGCTGACATAATACCAGATGATGACTTCACATGTGCTTCTCCTTCTTCTTCAACTAATACCTTGTAGGCGATGAAAAGAAGTAATACTCCACCAATTACATTAACGTATGGAATCTTTAATAAGTAAACAATGATAGCTGCAAATAAAATACGTAAAATCACAGCTCCACCAGTTCCCCAAAAGATTGCTTTGTTTTGCTGATGTTTCGGAAGATTTCTAGTTGCCATTGCAATTACAACAGCATTGTCACCAGATAAAATAATATCAATTGCAATGATTTTTAATAACGCAATTGTAGCTCCTGAAGAGATAGCTAGTCCAAGAATTGATAGCATATCCATAGGGTAATTCCCCCTTGTTTAATATCGTAAAATAGTTATATGACAATTACATAATCTAGCATACTCCTATTTTTTGTCACATTCAATATTTTTGCAAAGAATCTTGCTTACAAAATTACCACTAATATCCATTATATTCACTTTTAAAAACTCATATATTATTGTAGTATATCTTCCTTGACATAACACCTTTTGGTTTCATATAATAAAAAATATGAAACTAAATGGTGTTATTTAAATTTTAAAAGGAGAATGATTATGACTACCGTACCTGATATAAAACAAACTGTATTAATCGAAGCACCGATTCAAAAAGTATGGGAGCTTGTGTCGACTGGTGAGGCGATCGGAACGTGGTTTATGCCGAATGATTTAGTCGCAGAGGAAGGACATGAATTTCATATTCAATCTCCATTTGGACCCTCTCCATGTAAGGTTCTAAAGGTTGAGCCACCACATCGACTTACTTTTTCTTGGGATACAGAAGGCTGGTTTGTAGAGTTTTTATTAAAAGAAATTGATGGCAATACAGAGTTTACCCTCATTCATGGTGGCTGGAAGGATTCTGAAGAAACGATTGAAAAAGCAAAACGGTCAACTGCAGAGATTCGCGAAACGATGAATGGCGGTTGGGCAGGCATTGTACAAAAGCTACGTCAGGTGGCGACAAACAAGTGAGTGAGTCTGCTCAAAAATATGATGTGTTCCAAGCAATTGCTGATCCCACACGTAGAGAGGTACTGCGCCTACTCTCGAAAAAGGAATTACCAATTTCGGAAATAACGAGTCATTTTTCAATGAGCCGGACGGCTGTGGTGAAGCATCTTCACATCCTGTCAGAGGCGAATTTAGTGAGCGGTAAAAAAGTCGGAAGAGAAAAACGCTATCGCCTCCAGCCCGAAACTTTTTCGGAGCTGCATGAATGGCTTGCGTATTTCGACCAGTTCTGGAGCAACAAGCTATCGGTATTAAAGCATATCGCCGAGAATGGTTCGGACGGCGGTTTGCTGAAAGTGTTGGGGTCGGCGGATTCGGATGGGGAGTAAGACCTTGCTTTGCTGTTCAACGTTATGAAAGGCAAAACGTTGATGAAATCCTTGCGAAATGCTCTTCATCAACGCTATGAAGAGGAAAACGATCATGAAACTCTTTGCGAAATCCTCTTCACAGGCGCTATGAAAAGGAAAACAATCATGAAACTCTTGCGAAATCCTCTTCATCGACGCTATGAAAGAAAAAACGAGGTAGTAACTCCTTCAAAACGGTCTTCATCCCCTTGATGATGACCGTTACAGTCTAAACCTAACTCGCATTGGGTCTTCATCACCCCAATGAAGACCGTTACAATCTAAACCGAACGGGCTTTGGGTCTTCATCACCCCGATGAAGACCGTTACAATCTAAACCGAACCCACTTTGGGTCCTCATCCCCTTGATGAAGACCGTTACAATCTAGACCGAACTCCCTTTGGGTCTTGATCCCCTTGATGATGACCGTTACAATCTAAACCGAACCCACTTTGGGTCTTCATCACCTTGATGATGACCGTTACAATCTAGACCGAACTCCCTTTGGGTCATCATCCCCTTGATGACGACCGTTACAATCTAAACCGAACCCACTTCGGTCCTTCATCACCCCTATGACATCTTCAACCAACCATACCGCCAATGCAAAAAGGTCTTCATCCCAGATGAAGACCTTCTTCTATAATCGGCAACAAAATTTCTACGGTTGTTCCTTGGTGTTCTACACTGTCGATTGTCATTTGGCCGCCGTGTTCTTGGATGATGGTTTGGCAAATCATGAGGCCGAGTCCGGTTCCTTTTTCCTTTGTGGTAAAGAATGCCTTGCCAATCCTCTGTAGCTTGTCTGCCGGGATTCCAGCGCCATTGTCTGCAATTCGAATCACCGCGTTGCCTCCCTTTGGATAGAGCGAGATATCGATGAGTCCCCCATCTTCCATTGCTTCGATGCTATTTTTCAAAATATTAATAAAGACTTGCTTCAGCTTGTTTTCCTCACAATGGATGAACACGCCTTTACGATCATCATGATAGGCTGTCTTAATTTGGATATTATGAAGAATCGCCTGAGTGTCTAACAAAAAAACAACCTCATTTAGCACATTTGTGATATTTTGCTTTCGCAATTGAAGCTTCTTTGGCTTTGCGAGCAACAGCATCTCATCGACAATCGTATTAATGCGATCAATTTCAGACACCATAATTTCGGTATAGGCGTTCTTTTTTTCATCCTGTAAAAGCTGTACAAAACCTTTTATGCTTGTAAGTGGATTCCGAATTTCATGGGCGATACCCGCTGCCATCTCTCCCACCATTGAAAGCTTATCTGTATGTTGAATGAGCTCCTGGCCCTTTTTCAACTCCGTTATATCACGAACGACAACATAGTGGCAGCTTTCTCCTTGATACGTAATTGGCATTATTTTTATCTCTACATCTATCTCTCCCAATGTAGAATGGTCGATTTTCCCTTCGGTAATCCTTTTAAATTTGTGTCCTTTTTCAATTTTCCTCGTTGTGTTTTCAAAATTGTATTGAATAAAGTCAGTCAGCGGATGCCTAATAACCGATTTCTCATCTTCAATGCCAATTAGATATTTCCCAGTATCATTGATATAAATGATTTCCTCTTTGCGCATAAGCAGAATGGCATATGGGGCATTTTCCACGAGAAAGCGGAACTCTCGATTTTTTTGTGATTCATAAATGGATAATAATGAAGCAATGAGTGCCATCAGTAAAAGATAAGGCTCCAATCGATTCATAAGTCCGACAAAAAAGATTTGTCCTAAAATCAAAATTAGACAACATAGAAAAACTGCAAAATTAAGCGCTTTCCATCTTCTATTTCCCATTTCCACCCAACCTTTTCCCTATTCTCCCGTAAAAAGAAAAAGACCTAACCTCAAAAAGAAGTTAGGCCATGACGAAGGCTTATCCCAAAAGACATCCTCGCATTTACCATGTTTAGAAGATGTTCAAAAAGTCCGGTAAAAATGACACATCGAATTTCTTCGTTGGCTTGCTTTTCCGTTCTCACGTATTAACTGCATACGTTCCGCTATTCAAAGCTGCGCCACCTCGAACTACTCGGTCCTTTTTATCCTGTTTTTTGAACTTTACTATTATTTTAAAATAAAACAAATTAAGCTATTATCATTTTTAAAGTTCCAGTCAACAAAGATATCGATAATCTCTCGCTGAAATAATTGATCAAATTTTCCATAGCGATGCAGATAGCTTTTTTCAAGATCGTCCTTTGTAAAATGGAGTTCCTTCTGAAAGCCTGATTCGATTAATGCCTTTTCAATCGGAACCAATATTCCTTCACGCTTCACGATAAACATCCTAGGGGAAATTTGAAAACTGAAGGTTTCCTCCGGTGTCTTTTCGACAAGAAGGCTGATCCGCGCGACTTCGGATTCAAGAAGTGAAAAATTGACTTCCTCATTTTTTTCCATTGGCAATAACGTATCTTCCAACTCTGCAATAATGACACCTGTGTTATTCGGAAAGTTCCAATCATGAAAAAAGTTCCTTACCTCTGTTTCAAGGGTCACCTGGAATACACCCTTTAATTCGGGTAATATGCTTTTTATCACAACATCCCTTGCATGATCCACCTGAACATGCTGATTCTCCTGTAAAAGAACCTCTTCCATCGGAGATACAAAACCACGGATATGTAGGACTAAAAAGCGATCAGCTGTAACCGCAAAACAGTTCTCAGGTCCTCGACCAAATTTATTTCGAAGGAGTTTACTCGTGTAACTGCTTATGTATTTTAATTTTTCCGATAAATCCATGTGCTTCCCACCTTTTGGGAATTCACCACAATAACCAATGACCTCATATTCATCAGCCTTTATTATTGTAGCATCGTTCCCCTTTCATTTCCATATTTACCATTTAGTTTGTCGACTTTGGTGGGATTTATGAAAAAAGTTCACTTACAATAAAAGATTTTATAGCTTTCATCTTGTTCGTAATTCCAAATCATAAAAATATCATTAATTTCATTGTTGATGATTTTGTTAAATCGATATCTATTTGCTTCGTATCTTTTTCGAATGTTATTTTCTCTTTCCTCAAGGATATGCATTCCTTTTTCAATAAGGATTCGTTCAATTGGGAGTATGTAGCCAGCACATCTTATGATATATATCGTTTCACCAATCTTTGTGAAATCAAGTTCATGAGGTTGATACTGATAAAATTCGCTTTGCTTGCTGATTTCGTTTCGAAGCAGCATAAATTCAAGCGAATTTTCCATTTCAGCCTTCTGCTCTGTTTTTACTATTCCAAGCAAAACCCCAGAGTTTTTATGAAAATTCCAGTCCTGGTAAAGCTGAATGAGAGGTTTATCATATATTTCTTCCAACGTTTCCTGTATTGGGTCAAAAAGGTCTTTCATTATTTTTTTTCGAATCTTACAAGCCGTCGCAAAATCCTCTTTCTTCACAAGTTCATGTTCAATTTTTGTCATAAACTTTTTGATATGAACAACTATATATTGATCTGAAATCGACGTATAACAAGTTTCCGGCCCTTTTCCGAACTTATTTTTTATTAGTTTACTAACATAGCTGCTAATCTGAGTTAATTCTTCCTGTTTTGTAATGTTGCTCCTCGACATGCGATCCATTATCCTCCTAAAACACAATAAAAAATGGCCTAACCTCTACACAAATAGAAGTTAGGCCATGGTTAGACTTATTCGTATTCTACCATTTACCAATCTTTAGAAATTGTATTTTTCAATTATAATAGTCAAATTTATCCATAAAATAGGTGATTAATGACAGCTAGACATTAATCATGCTCATTATATCACGAAGCAATCTCGATAACAAACAATTAAGCAGCAGTCCCCAAAAATTTTGTCGAAATCACGGAAACTCCGATTTTTCTGCAGATCGTAACGTAATGCATCAACGCAAGTAAGACAGCACCCATGTTCATGCCGATAATGATTCCTTCCATTTGAAGGGTTTGGAGAGAACCTAGGGTGAACATAATCGCAAAGGACACAACGGTTGACCACACATTGTGAATGAATGCATCCTTCACTAATCCAAGCCCAATTAAGTAAGCCTGCATTGGAATTAAAAAGAAGTGGAATAAAAAATATGGCCACAGCATTTGTAAATAAACAGTTGCCGCTGATGATTCAAAGAATATATGGGTGAGCGGTTCTGCGAAATAGTAAAAAATGATACAGGCTGGGATTCCGTATAGGAAGGTCATTCTCATTACCTGTTGGAGCAATGATTGTAGCATCGACATATCCCGCTTTGCATAAGCTTCAGACACCGTTGGAATCAATACAATAAGCAATGAATGTGCAATGAACGCTGGGAAAAAACCAATCGTTAAGGCGACCCCTGTCATCAATCCAAAATGCTCGGTTGCCACTGCTGTTGTCATACCCGCTTTCAGTAAAGCTGCCTTAATTAGAAATGGCTGAACCGCGTGTGAAATGGCATGAAATATCCGCATCCCGGTTGTCGGCAAGGAAACAGCAAGTAGGTTTTGCCGTACCGCTTTCCCACTTAATGATGATCCGGGTCTTTGCCCCAATCTACGGTAATGGAGTAGATATTCATAGCCTAAATAGCCAAACACGATTAAATCACTTGCGACTAGCGTACAAAGCGCAATTAAAATCGATGTATGAATTTCAAAATCGAGCAATTGATAAATGAACGCTAACAAAATTAATTGTACGGCTTTACGCAAGAAGTTCGCGAAGGCTATGCGCCCCATCGCTTGAATCCCCATAAAATAACCCCTGGCAATCGATAAAAATGAAACAATCGGGATAAATAGGATGACTAACCATTTCACAAAGGGATGGTACTCATCAAACAAGGGTATGACAGGTAAAATCACAAATGCTAAGGAAATAATGATCGCGGTAAAAACTGTGGTTAAAACGGTCGCATGCTTTAACATACTCAGGTGGTACCTGTCCTCTTTTTCGGCAACAAATTTTGAGATGGACACGGGTAGCTCCAGACTTGCCAAAATGACAACTAAAAAAATCGATGGCAAGATTGTCATATATAATCCCATTCCATGCCCACCAAGTTCTTTTGCCAGAACGAGATTAATAAAAAATTCAACACATTCTCCAATAAATGCTGCGATAATCAGTAACAATGCCCCTTTAAAAAATGTCTTCATCACAAGAGCCCCTTAATCTTTTTTTCAATACTATATGAATATGAGACAAGTCCGCAGATTATTTTACGAAAAGAAAATTTTTACTGTACTTCTAGTAAAGTCCCCTTTCCAACCCCTTGTTTTCTCGTTTATAATCGGTGTAGAGTGATTAACTTTATTCATACTGAATAAAGTTAAAGCCTCCGGCGGATGCCACGATTTTTTAAAGGAATCTTTTCGGGCAAGCCGAAAAAAATCGGGCGCAAATACGCCTTGGCGTATTTGATTTATTTTGTGTTAACTAATCTTATGAAAAAGGTGTAAATAGATGAGTATATTAACAGTTTCGAATGTGAGTCACGGGTTTGGTGATCGTGCGATTTTTAATGATGTTTCGTTCCGTCTTTTGAAGGGCGAGCATATTGGGTTAATTGGTGCAAATGGTGAGGGTAAATCAACCTTCATGAATATCATCACTGGGAAGCTTGAGCCTGATGCAGGTAAGATTGAATGGTCAAAGAATGTCCGTGTTGGGTATCTTGATCAGCATACTGTGCTTGAAAAAGGTATGACCATCCGTGATGTGTTAAACACTGCCTTCAAATATCTATTTGATATGGAAGCGGAAATGAATGAGCTTTACGGAAAAATGGGTGACGCCACTCCTGAGGAGCTTGAAAAAATGCTTGAGGATGTTGGGATTATCCAGGATACTCTTACAAACAATGACTTCTACGTTATTGATGCTAAGGTCGATGAGATTGCCCGTGGATTGGGCCTTGAGGATATCGGTCTTGAACGTGATGTTCAGGATTTAAGTGGCGGACAGCGTACGAAGGTGCTACTTGCGAAGCTTTTGCTTGAAAAGCCGGATATTCTTTTACTAGACGAGCCGACGAACTATTTAGATGAACAACACATCATCTGGTTAAAACGCTATCTGCAAGAATATGAAAATGCGTTTATCCTGATTTCGCATGATATTCCATTTTTAAATAGTGTCATCAACCTCATTTATCATATGGAAAACCAGGAGCTTAATCGCTATGTTGGGGATTATGACAACTTCCAGAAGGTATATGAAGTGAAAAAGCAACAGCTAGAGTCTGCTTATAAAAAGCAGCAACAGGAAATTTCTGAGCTTAAGGACTTCGTTGCTCGTAACAAGGCGCGTGTATCTACACGAAACATGGCCATGTCTCGTCAGAAGAAGCTTGATAAAATGGAAGTGATTGAGCTAGCAAAGGAAAAGCCAAAGCCTGAATTCAATTTTAGAATCGGAAAAACCTCTAGTAAGCTTATTTTTGAAACAAAGGATCTTGTCATTGGATATGATGAGCCACTTTCAAAACCGCTAAGCATCCGCATGGAAAGAGGCCAAAAGATTGCCTTAGTTGGAGCGAACGGAATCGGGAAAACAACGCTTCTTCGGAGCATTCTTGGCATGAACAAGCCTCTTTCAGGTACAGTTGAGCGTGGCGAAAATCAAGAAATCGGCTATTTTGAACAAGAGATTAAAGAAGCAAACTACAATACATGTATTGAAGAAATTTGGAGTGAATTCCCTTCCTTCAACCAATATGAGGTTCGGGCTGCACTTGCAAAATGCGGTCTAACAACAAAGCATATTGAAAGTAAGGTTGAAGTGTTAAGCGGTGGGGAAAAAGCGAAGGTTCGTCTTTGTAAATTAATCAATAAAGACACTAATATCCTTCTTCTTGACGAGCCGACAAATCACCTTGATGTCGATGCAAAGGATGAGTTAAAGCGTGCTCTGAAGGAATATAAAGGAAGCATCCTCATTATCTGCCACGAGCCGGAATTTTATCAAGATGTCGTGACAGATGTGTGGAATGTTGAGTCTTGGACAACTAAAGTATTCTAATTAAAAAAGCGCAAGCGCCTTGAAGTTGAACGTCTACTAAAATCTGCCACGTCCTGTGGCAAACGTAGACGTCAGCACATCCTCGAAAATGCTTAGCATTTTCTTCGTGCGATGAATGGCTCCCGAAGCTTTTCTTGTCCTGTGCAAGTCCGACCAGCATAAGAAAAGCCGGGGGAAGGATGCCTTTTATCCTTCATGACGGATTGGCTTATGACCTCGAGCTGCTCAAAGCAAAGCTTTTCGCAAGATACTCCTAGAAGATTATTCAGGATGAAAACTGGCTAGGCTGCTTGCGCTAGACAGCAAACAAACGCAAAACCCAATTCAGGTGTTTTGCGTTTTTTCATATAATTCTTCATCAACTTGGTCAAGCAGAAAATTGGTATGATTCGTTCCGAAAAGATGCAGACGGTGCAACGGTCGAGTCATCGATACATACAGCAGCTTGATGTCGATTTCATTATTAATAAATTTTTCCTCATTCGAATAAACGATTACCGCGTCAAACTCTAAGCCCTTTGACAAATGTGAGCTTACAATCACAACTTCTTCCTTATTAATCTCTTCGTTTTCTTTCAAAAGCTGAACGGGTAGCTCGCTGAATTTTTTAAAGGATTTCGCTAGCTTCAGACACTCTTTATTTGTCTTTCCGATGATTGCTACTGTTTTCATCTTTTCATCGTAAAGTTTCTGGATGACCGTTGTTAGGGAATTCACGGTTTCTTTCTCCGCCTCGCTAATTTGATGAAAAGTCGGCTTCTCCCCATGGCGAACAACAGGCTCAACCATTGGTAAATCTAGCTTCAGTAGCTCTAGCAATTGATTTGCTGTGTTCATAATTTCGATTGTCGTCCGATAGCTTTTTTGTAAGGTTTTATAGGTCGCTCTAGGAAAGATTTTTTCTAGGACAGGCTTCCAATTGTTAATTCCCCGATAGGAATGAATTCCTTGTGCCAAGTCGCCCACAATCGTAAACATATCCGTTTCAAGTGCTGTTTTTAGGGAGGCCAACTGAAAATAGCTATAATCCTGCGCCTCATCGATAACGACATTGCGGGCCTTTAATTCCTTCTTCACCCCGTACAGCCTTGCCTTCAAATAAAGGAGCCCCGCTAAATCCTCAAGCTCATATTGCTTTGATTTTTGGAGTTGTTTTTGATAGTCCATAAAAAATTGGATCTGCTCGTCGGTCAAGATTCCGGAAGCATAAGTAGGAAAAAGCTCTGACGCAAACCTTTGAAAATAGTAGAACACATCATGGTGTGGCAGCTTTTTTATATAACCATTAACAGCCGTGCGAGATTGCTTGGTGATTTCTTCAATCAGCTCTGCCTTTTTATCAAGGGCTTTCGTCACATAGCTGCGACGTTTTTCCGGGTCAATCTTTGTTTTAAACAAGACGTTATCAAGCTTATCATCATAAAACTTTGTAATCTTATGAAGCATATTCTTCTTTTGCAAACGAACTGTATTTTGAAGCACCTTTTTCACCTTATCAATCCGCTTATAATAAGGAAGATAGCGATATTCATAGGTCATTAAATGCTGAATATCCCTCGCTTTGTACAGCCGAAATTTCGAGACAAAGAAGTCCTCCTGTGGCAGCAATGAACTTAAAATATCCTCCACATAATGCTCCAGCATATCCCTGTACTCAAGTGAACCTTTAAATGCTGAAATCCACTTGATCATGTCAGGGCTTTTGAATTCATCATGGATAAAGCCTAGCAACTTCACTTCCGGTTTTGTGATCTTAATCGGTTTTCCGAGGCACTTCTTCACAAAATCAACATAGGTCGTCTGCAGAATGCTATCAACTCCCAGCTCTGGGAGCACTTCTGAAATATAATCAATGAAAAGTCGGTTTGGAGCAAGAATCATTAGTTGGTCAGGTGAAAAATATTCGGCATAGGTGTAGATAAAATACGAGATTCGATGCAGAGCAATCGTCGTCTTCCCGCTCCCCGCTGCTCCTTGAACGATAATTGGCTTGTTCAAATCAGCACGAATAATGCTGTTTTGCTCCTCCTGAATCGTTGAAACAATATCGGTCAGGCGATTGCTTGCACTTTCGGATAACGATTTTTGAAGTAGCTCATCGGTTGTTGTTAAATCGACATCACGAATTTCCTCAAGCTCCCCCTCAACAATGATGAACTGACGCTTTAAGGATAAATATCCGTTATATTCCTCTCCCTCAGCCTCATACGACACTTCTCCAAGACGGCCATCATAATAGAGATTTGCAACTGGAGAGCGCCAGTCAACAATAATTGGCTGCTGCGTTTCCTTGTCAAAAAGAGATACCTTTCCAAAGTAGAGAATCTCCTCTTTCCCGGTTTCTTCCCGTTGAAAATTAATCCGAGCAAAATAAGGCTTGTTTCGGTTTCGCTTTAGGCTTCGGACCTCTTCATTGGTCCTTCTGAGCAGGGTTGAATTTGTTAACATATTTAAATAGCTCAAGCTACTATCCTTGAAGTCAACACCTTCAAGAGCACCCTTCAAATTTTCACGAAAGTTTGCCTCGGTTGATTCTGAGGCCTGAATGACAATATCCATATATTTTTTCGTAAAATCTAACCGTTCTGCTTCAACTTCAAAGTCCTGATGCTTCTCCTCCGTCATCCAACCACCTCCAGTCTTTGCTCCATTAGATTAAACTATCAAATCATTATTATGTTCCATAAATTCAACCTCGACCCACTTTCTTATACTATTGATAAACCATACTTTTTTGCTTCTTTTTAAGTCTGCAATCGTTAGGACTTTTTCATGGATTTTCCCCTGTTTTAATAGGTTCGCACGGAAGGTGCCTGCCAAAAGACCACTTGTTACAGGAGGTGTCCAAAAATGCCCATCTATTTCAACCACAACATTCCCATTTGTAAACTCAGTTATTTCTTCAGCCTCATTCCAAAGAAGGACATCAAATGCCTCTGGAGGTTTTGTGAATTGAAATTCCTGGTAAATCCCTCGATTTGTTGTTTTATGGTACAGGAATGGGTTGTTGTTGTCTATAAATTTATCAGCAAGTACCATTTTCAAAGGAGCTTTTAGTTGTTCAGCTGGACCACCTTCAACAATAATGTCTCCTGTTTTTGCTAAGAGGAGTCTTACTTTAAAAAGACCTTCTGGATGTTGATGCGCAAATTTAGTTAATGAAGCTTCAATTTCTATACGAACAAACGGAAAACCGAAGTATTGAGATGTTTGTTTGAGACGATGCATATGCTCTTCTACTAAGAAATGGAGGCCTTCTTCCAATAATAAACTTTCTAGTATATGAAACTCTGGACGACTTTCTTCCAGCACCTTAGCTTTTGCTAGGATTTCATTATACTCTCCTTCAGATGTGGAATCCCAAGTAATACCTCCTCCCACTCCATATGTGGCTCTCCCTGTTGTATGTTCAATCCACACGGTTCGAATGGGGACATTGAACACTGCTTCTTTTTCAGGAGTAATAAAACCGATTGCCCCACAATAGACTTCTCTCGGTGATGTCTCAAATTCTGTAATGAACTTCATCGTACTTATTTTAGGCGCACCTGTAATTGAACCGCACGGAAATAACCCTTTAAAAACTTCAAGAAGCGTCCAATCTTTTGGTACCTTTGCCTCAATCGTTGAAGTCATTTGATGAACGGTTGGATATCGTTCAATCTCAAATAGCTTTGGTACATGGACCGAACCAGGTTCAGATATGGTGTTCAGGTCATTACGCAGCAAGTCTACGATCATTAAATTTTCTGCACGGTTTTTTTCAGAGTGGTACAACCATTTTGCATTTGCTTCATCTTCCTCGAATGATTTGCCTCTTTTTACGGTACCCTTCATCGGCCGAGTCCTTATTTCTTCTCCTTCTATGTGGAAGAACAATTCTGGTGATGCTGACAATATGCTATGGTCCCCTGTATTGATATAGGAACAGTAATTAGAGGCTTGCGATCGTTTTAATTTTTCAAAAAAAGCGATATCATTACCCTTAAACTCGGATGTAAGTCGAATCGTATAGTTTGTCTGGTAAGTATCACCAGATTCAATCGCATGTTTAATTGAACGAATTGCTTCTTGATAGTCGTTCATCCTGACATTAGGTTCCCATTTAGTCAACGTATATGTTTCATTACTATTGAGTGGTTGGTGATAGCTTTCAGAAAATATTCCAAACCAAAGCAAAGGCATGGTGCCCCCAGTTTTAACTGTAAATGATGAATCAAAAGCAGGCGCACTTTCATAGGATAGAAATCCTGCAGCGAAATAACCGTCCGAAACGGCTTGTTGTACAAGCTCTAAACAGGGAAGTACTTCTTCAATTGTTTTAGCCATGATTACCTTAAGTGGATTTTTAAAAGTGTGAGGGATTTTCCCCTTGGAAGTAGCAAATTCAAAAGATAAAAGAGGCTCATTCATTGTCATGTTTGTTTTATTCCATCCTTTTACTTATTAAGTTAAATACATTATATACAACTTAATAAGGAGTTAATAGACAGGCATTTTGAATTTATGACAGAAAATTACGCCGTACGAAAGGCTAAACTATATGGTTTTAAGCGCTTATGAAGTTTTGATTCATACATAGGGGGATTCTGGATTAGTAACTAGCGTGTTTTCTTCCGTCATCTAACCATTTTAACCATGGAAAGACGATCTTACTTGATTTGGCCAAAATTCTACTTACTATGAAAAACCTGCTCTTCACAATTATTTTAAGCGCTTACCCTATTCTCTAAAAGAAAAATGATGTATAATTAAGGTAGTTCACAATTTATACACAAATAGATTTCATACAAATAGATTCGGAATTTACATAAAGGGGGAGCCAATTATGATTCGCACAGGAGTTGCTGCATTTTTAAGTGTCTTTTTATTGCTCTTCGAAGGCTTTATCGTGATCAAATTAAAAGGTTATACTGGCATTTATTTTGGAGATATACATCTGTTAGTAAGCGTGCTTGCAATGAATTTCTTTTTTGCTTTTTCCATTTTAACACAAATCAAGATGTGGTTTGAAAACAAAGGCGTCGAGGAATCAGAGGCAAGGATGAAATAATTGATTCTTTAAAAACAGGACTAGGTGGTCCTGTTTTTTTCATAAAAAATAAGCCAACTCCTTTGAGTCGGCTTATTGGATAATCGGCAAAGTGATTTCTACCATTGTTCCACTTTCCTGTTTACTTTCGATGTCAATTTTTCCGTGATGGTCCTCAATGATTTTTCTACATACCATTAAGCCTAGTCCCGTACCATAGTCCTTTGTTGTAAAAAATGGCTGAAATAGCTTTTCCTGTACTTCCAAAGGAATTCCATAGCCTTCATCGCACACCCGAATGGATACGTTATCGTCTCCAGCCTGGCTACCTTCAATCTTTAGCTTCCCGCCTTCAGGCATGGACTCAAACCCATTTTTGATGAGATTTAAGAAAACCTGCTTCATTTGTTTTTCATCACACTCAATGAGCGGAAAAGACGCATCCATTTTAAGTTCTACCTCAACATTTTTCCCTTGTTCAGATTGCTCAATGATCGAAATGACATATTCTAAAAGTTCCTTTAGATTGCAATTTGCCACATTGATTTGCCTTGGTTTCCCGATAACAAGTAAATCATTCAGAATGGAATCAATTCGATCGATTTCCTGCTCCATGATCGAATACTGAAAATCATCCTCTTTATGCTTTTCCCGTTGAAGCTGGGTGAACCCTTTTAATGATGCCAACGGATTGCGAATCTCATGTCCAATCGTTGTCGCCATCTGCCCCACAAACGCAAGCTTCTCCTTATTCCGTAGCTCCTCATGCGTTTCCGTTAACGCCTTGGTGTACGAGTTGAAACGGGTTAGGAGGATGTAGCTAATGAGTGAGAAAATTAACACTAACATGATTGGAATAAGTACCATAGTGGAATGAATGAAGACCCCAACTAAAATATAACGCAAAAATGCACCGATAGAAGCCACCCAAAAAAAGCGTTTGTTAATAAATAATGGCGAAAATAAAATTAGGATTATTTCTGCAGCATTTCCACTAGCATACACTGATGAATTGTTATAAAAAACAATACAATCATAAATTAATGCAAGAGAAAAGTAGGTAATTACATATATATATTTAATCGTGGTATGTTTTCCTCTTTTAAAAAGATAAAAAGAGAGAATTAACAATCCGAAATATAATAAATAATTTAAATAACCTAGGTTATTACTAAATCCAGCGGTTACCTCGCGGGTTTTATATAGAAAATGATAAACCATATCAAATAAAATCAATGTTATAT
>NZ_JBALOP010000059.1:0-8319 GCF_036962685.1 Bacillus sp. JJ1566
CCCTTTCCACACTTCCCCCAAACAATCAGCAACGAAACGCCTTTATCAATCCAATTAGTTGAAATCTTCTGTAGAATTCTATTAAAATGAAACTATCATTTTACAAATTAGGAGGGGAAAACTTGAAAGCGTTTTTACATTATAAGGTTCCTGGAATGGACGGAACTTCCTTCTCAGAGATCGATGAGTTAGAACCAAAAATAGGTGAAGTAAAGGTTAAACTAAAGAGTGCTGGCCTCAATCACCGTGATTTATTTGTTTTACATAGACATAAAGAAACAGAACCACCTCTAATCATCGGGTCAGACGGAGCCGGGATTGTTGAGGCAGTAGGTCCTGGCGTTGAGGGTGTTAAGGTTGGAGATGAAGTGGTCATCAACCCTTCATTAGGCTGGAAAGAAAAAAGTGATGCACCACCTGAAGACCACGAAATCCTTGGACTACCAGACCACGGAACCTTCGCTGAAAAAATCACGATTTCAGCGGATAATGTTGGACCAAAGCCAGGTCATTTATCTTGGGATGAGGCAGGGGTATTGTCACTCGCTGCCATGACTGCCTATCGTGCATTATTCACTCGAGCACAAGTAAAGCCAATCGATACAATCCTTTTACCTGGAATCGGTAGTGGTGCGGTTACGTTCCTTCTACTTTTTTCAAAGGCAGTTGGGGCTCGAGTCATTGTCACTTCTCGCTCCGAAGCAAAGTTAAAGCAAGCCCTTGAATTAGGTGCGGATGTTGCGATTGACAGCAATGGTGACTGGAATGAAGCACTTAAAGGAGAAAAAGTAGATATTGTGGTTGAAACAGTGGGAGCCGCTACCTTCCAAAAATCTCTTGGACAACTCCGTAAAGGTGGAAAAATGGTAACATTCGGCGCTTCTGCTGGTGATACTGTAGACTTCAACCTTCGCGAATTTTTCTATGGCCAGTATACTTTACTTGGTACAACGATGGCGAGTACGGAAGAATTCAATGAAATGCTTCAATTTGTCAATGAACATAAAATTAAACCAGTACTTGATAAAGTGTTCCCTCTCGCAGATGCTGCCAATGCATTAAAGCGCATTGATGAAGCCGAACAGTTCGGAAAAATTGCAATTAAAATTGAAGAATAACGAAGGCTGCACCCTATCCAAAGGGTGCAGTTTTTTATGAAAAATAAGTCGTCAGCTTTTGTTTCATTTGATCTTTGTTCTCGACAAATTGTCGATGTCGATGCCCATTTCCTCCCGAGGTATGCGGGAATCCATATAACACGGATTCAGGTGACACATAGTCATTTTCCGAGAGAAAATCTAATACTCCCGTCACATTAACCCCTAAAGGAATGATGAGTGGATTTTGAAGGCTCTGAATTTCTTTTACAAAACACTCCAACACATATTTCTTTAACACATCTGTCTTTAATATTTTCGGCGTGGAACCACTATAGTTTTTCCCTTTATAAAAAACAGGATAAGTTATCACAGACGTCGTTTGCACTAGGTGACTTGCCGCTCCAAATAGCTCGCCTGTAGACGCAATGTCCAAATAGGTATGTAAGCCAAGCTCGTCCAGCATTTGAATCAGATTTTTTCTCATCGGCCCTTCAAAGCTCGAGTTATTTTTGACGTGTTGAAGAAGCTGTTCATCTGAAAGATCTTTATTTTTTGGGTCAAGGATGGTTGAGTATGATTTTTTCATCTGATGCATCCCCGGAGTGATGCCGACAATCACTACTTTCGCGGCTTCATTCACATGTTCAAATGGTGCATAATAGATTTCGAGGTTTTTCTTTTCGTCCTTGTCCAATAAAAATGTCTCGTTTTTTAAATTTTCGTCTTTATAGTCAGGCGGTAGTGATAAAATATGATTTTTGTAAGTGTTGAACTTTGAATAGGCTGCGATTGCCAAATGAAGTCCTCCTTCTCGATGTAAAAGGTATACCAAAATTGGTATACCTTAAGCTACTACGTCTCGTTCATTTTTAAATTTTTCGTACTGCTTTTCTTCCATTATTGTTTTTAACATTTGAACGACTTTCCAAACGTCCTCAAAGGAATTATAGAGGGAAACTGGTGCAAGTCGAATCATATTTGGAGCGCGGAAGTCTGGAATAATCCCATTTTCTTTTAGGGCCTTGCAAATTCGTGCTGCTTCCTTATGCTCAAGACCGACGTGTCCTCCCCTTGCAGACTCTTCAAGCGGTGAGCCGATCGTAAATCCCATCCCAGTAAGTTCTGTATCAATTAGCTCGATTAAAAAATTCGTAAGTAATAGGGACTTATTCCTAATCTGTTCAATCCCTGCCTCAGTAAACATTTCAAGTGAACCAAGTAATGGAGCCAAGCTTAACACATGTGGGGTCCCAATTTGGAAGGCACCTGCTCCGACCGCAGGGGTAAACGAATGCTCCATATCAAATTGTTTTTCTTTATTTGATCCAAACCAACCTGTAAGGCCTGGTAGCACTCCAAAATGCTTTTGATTCACATACAATCCTGCAACTGCACCAGGTCCCCCGTTAAGATGCTTGTAATTACACCAAAACGCAAAATCCACATCCCATTCAGAAAAAGAATGGGGGATTGAGCCGACTGAATGACAGCAATCAAACCCGATTAAAATTCCACGTTTATGTGCTTCAGCGGTGAGACGCTTCATATCTAAAATTTGCCCACTTCGATACAAGATTGATGGCAAAACCACCAAGGCTACTTCTTCTGTCATTGCCTCAATAATGTCGTCCTCAATCAAATAACGCCCATCACGACTCTTAACTCGAACAAGATGCTCTTCTGGATCAAGCCCATGAATCCGTAGCTGACTTTGAAGGGCATATATATCGGATGGAAAATTCAGTTCATCCGCTACAATCTTGTTACGCCTTCCTTTCGGCTGATAAAATGTCGCAACTAACTGATGCAGATTAACGGTCGTTGAGCCCGTCACTATAACTTCCCGAGAAGAAGCGCCAACAAGCGGAGCAAGCTGTTCGCTTGCTTTTTCAGACATATAAAACCATGGCTGCCTCCCTTGTGTCCAGCCATCGATTCCATTTTCCTTCCAATCTTCCAATGAGTTAAGTAATGACTGTTCTGCTCGCTTTGATAAAAGTCCAAGAGAGTTTCCGTCCATATAAATGGTATCTGGTTGAAGATAAAATTCATCTCGAAACTTGGCTAACGGATCTTTCCTATCTAGTTTCCTAGCATGTTCAAGCATCATCGGTTTCCTCCTTAAAAAAAGTCATACATATAAGCTGGCCGGGTCGGTATCATTTTTTCAAAAGCTTCTAGATTATTTTCAGCCCCGTCAATCATACCCGCCGCAAACAATTCAGTCGGGCGCTTGTGGCCAAATAGAGCTGTTGATAAAGCATTGATGGACAGTTTAAGTGCCCCTTCCTTTTCTTTAGTAACGCGAACCTCCCCCTCTTTAATAAGGAATGTTTTTTCATTCCAAGGTGCAAACGGATCCGCGACTTGAAGCTTCAATTCTTCATTTCTAGCAAATTTGTATTCTTTTAAAAATGACTCAACATCAACAATTCGAACCATAAAATATGGAGAAACCTCTCGTTTCACTGTTTTTTGCATCTTTAAAGCAAAAAATAATGGTTCCTTTTCATATGTAGTCATTTCGAGCTCAGAAATCATTGAGTCATGCTGACATATAAAATTCCACAAGCCTCGCCGTGCTTCAAAATTGACAGGAACAAACTCTTCCACTGTCATCTTGTTGTCCTTCGTTTCATAAAGAATATACCCCGTAGGCTTTTGTTCAGAATCGTAATATATGGCAATATTTAAATCGTCAACCACGCTTCTCCACCAATCATCCTCACGTACAAGCATTCCAGAGAACTGTGTTGCATACTGCGCATAAATTTGGTTCAGTTCATTCAAATAAACATTTTCTAATTGATAACGTTTCACAGAACCCACTAAAGGTTCAAGCATAACTAAATCAGAACGCTGATGAACCGTTTTTAAGCGCTCGCTAAAGAGCTCCCATCCATATTTTCGATAAAAGGTCACATCAAATGGATGTAGCATCGACACGACGAATCCCTGTGTCTTCATTGTTTCAAGTGCATATGTAAGCAAATCCTTCACGTAGCCTCTTCTACGGAATTCCGGATATGTCGCCACACCTGCAATTCCACCCATTTTAAAGGACTGGTCACCCACATATGTTGTAAGTGGGATGAGATGAAATTTTGCAGCGAATTTTTCATTTTCATAGATGCCATAGATCTGGTGTTTTTTTATCTTTTTAAAAATTTCATCTAGACGTTCTACTGGTACCTTATACGAGAACGCATATTCCGATAAACGAACGGAATCCATAAATCGATCTTCTGTAATTCTCTCAATTGCCATATTCCAACAACTCCAATATGCTATGTAAAAAATCTATCCTCATTCAGACAGATACTCATATTTACTCACAACTAACCTCAGATAGACTAAAGATATGCTTTTCTTCAAATACGACCGTTCCACCCTTATCCATACAGCTTTCTGCTATCTGCAGGTTTATTTTGTGGTTATTCCTGATTTCTAGGAACCTTACAACTCCAAAAGTAATAATTAGGAGACTCCCAACGATTGCAATAAGAAGATTTCGTCTACGTTTACTCATTCCATCACCTCCTCTTTAGGGTAACATAATTGCCACATTTTACAATTTCCAAAAAGTATTTTTCGCAATATTTGTAAAAAACTTTTTGTGGATTTTTGATTTTATCCGATGTATGATAGTAACATTAACAATGGGGAGATGGTAAAAGTGAAGAAACAATTAGTCTTTGCCATCATTATGTTTGTTGCGATCATGTCCTTTTCAGCCACGCTCGCACACTCCCATGCCTTTAAATCATCAGACATACAAGAGAATACGGTAACCATTAGTGGTGTTTCGTTCGACAATCCTTCTTTTGATGATGGTAAACTAAAGATTTCTTGGGTGTTTTTCTCCATCATTTCGTTTTTAATTGTCCTGAAAGGGATGTTTATAAGTATTGATGTGAACCAATCCATCCGAAAATTTGTATGGATAATGCCCATTTTTTATCAGTCGAATTATGTGGTAAAGACTCTTTGATTTTTTAAAACTATAAAAATCAAGGAGGAGAAAAAATATGTGGTTTCGATTTATTATGATTGGTTTATGTTCGTTAACGGTGACTAGTTTGTTCATCTTTCAAGGAATTGAAATAACCCAAGCATTTAAAGACTTTTTTACAAATAAATAAAAATAATTAAAACGAATGTAGACTGTTGATCTACATTCGTTTTTTGTTGGATACATAGCTCTTACAAGGCATTTATTTCTTCAATTAATGTCCTTTGGATAAATTCTAAATCTTCCTCGAAAATCGATAGTGGAGGTGCAAGGGTTAACACATTATTATACCCAGCCACAGTAGCACCATTTTTCCCGATAATTAGTCCCTTTTGTAGACAGCCTGCGATGACTTTATTAACCTGACCAACTTCAAGTGGCTCTTTCGTTTGTTTATCCTTGACTAGTTCTAGTCCAATCAATAGGCCTTTCCCTCTAATATCACCAACATTTGAATGGTCCGTTAAAGCATCTGTGAGGCCATCTATTAATCTGGTACCAAGGTCTTCTGATCGTTGAAACAATTTTTCATTTTCCATTATTTCTAGGTTCTTAAGGGCTAAGGCACAAGCTGCTGGGCTTCCACCGAATGTATTAACATGGCGGAAATAATCATATTCCTCTGACCCTTTAAATACTTCATAAATTTCCTTTCTGACGGCCGTTGCAGATAACGGGAGATACGCACTTGTAATCCCCTTCGCCATTGTAATGATATCTGGCTTCACCCCATAATTCATAAAGCCAAATGATTTGCCAGTACGTCCGAATCCACAAATAACCTCATCCACTATTAAAAGTGCACCGTGTTTTTCACAAACCTCCTTTACCCCTGCCATGTACTGATCTGGTGGGACGATGACACCTCCACCAGTTATAATCGGCTCCATGATTACCCCTGCGATTGTTTCACTGAGCTCCCATGTCATCATACGGTCGATTTCCTTTACGGACTGAAGGTCCGATGCTTTAGCATCTGCTTTATCTTCCGAACGATATAGGTCAGGTGGCGCTACATGGAGAAAGCCTGGTGCAAGCGGTTCATATTTATACTTTCGCTGCGCTTGACCAGTTGCTGCGAGCGCTCCCATCGAATTACCATGATAGGCACGATAGCGGGAGATAAATTTATATCGGGAGTGTTCCCCTTTTTGTTGATGGTACTGCCTCACTAGTTTAAATGCCGTTTCATTCGCTTCGGATCCACTATTTGAGAAGAAAATGACATACTCGTCACCAAGCATTTCATTTAACTTTTCAGCAAGTTTTATCGCAGGCTCGTGGCTATGTGTTAATGGAAAATAGGCCATTTCTTTAAGCTGTTCGTGAGCAGCGTCAGCTAGCTCCTTTCTCCCATAACCGACATTCACACACCAAAGTCCTGACATCCCATCGAGATACCGTTTCCCTTTATGATCTGTTACCCAGGATCCTTTTGCTTTCTTTATCACAAGAGTTGAATTGGGATTGTACGGCTTCATCGAATGCCATACATAATCCTTATCCTTTGTTAACAGGTCCTCACCTTGCTTAATCTTAGCCATACCTGCTTTCCCCCCTTAATAATCAAAACGGGATGTAATCATCTTTTTACGCGTATAGAAATTCACTCCATCCTTTCCATTTACATGAAGGTCACCGTAGAAGGAATCCTTCCAGCCTGAGAATGGAAAAAAGGCCATAGTCGCAGGTACCCCAACATTGATACCCAGCATCCCTGCTTCTGCTTCTTCTCTAAATTGTCTTGCTGCCCTCGCATCCTTTGTGTAAATGGTAGCGCCATTTCCAAACCGTGATTTTCTAATATAATCGAGGCCTTCGTCTAAATCCTTTGCTCGCAGAAGACTTAAAACTGGTGCAAAGATTTCCTCTTTAGCAATTGTCATTTCTGGGGTCACATGGTCAAAAATCGTTGGTCCTAGAAAATTTCCTTCGGGCATTTCGTCCATTTCTTTTCTTCCGTCTCTGATCAGTTCCGCCCCTTCTTCTAGACCCTTTGTCACATAACCTAGAACTTTATTAAGATGGGACTCGCGGATTACTGGTGTTAATAGAACCTCATCATCCATTCCATTCCCAATCGTAAGGTTATCTGCAGCATCTTTAAGCGCTGTTACAAATTTTTCACCATCTCCAACGACGACAACTGCACTACAAGCCATACAGCGCTGTCCAGCACTTCCAAAAGTTGAACTGATAATATTGGCTACTGCTTTATCCATATCTGCATCCGGCATCACAATATGATGGTTTTTAGCACCTGATAAGGCTTGAACCCGCTTCCCTTGTGCTGCCGCACGCTCATATACATATTTAGCAACCGGCTGTGAGCCTACAAACGAAATCGCATTTACATTGGGATGATCTAACAAGCCATTTACAACATCATGCGCACCATGAACAACGTTTAACACTCCTTTTGGTGCCCCCGCTTCTGTAAATAAGCGTGCAAGCTCATTTGCCAGCATCGGTGTCCGTTCTGATGGCTTTAAAACGAACGTATTTCCACAAGCAATGGCTAATGGGAACATCCACATTGGAACCATCATTGGAAAGTTAAATGGAGTAATTCCGCCTACTACTCCCAATGGGTAGCGGAACATTTCCGAGTCTATATCCTCTGCAATATTTGATAATGTTTCACCCATCATAAGGGTTGGCGCACCTGCTGCAAATTCCACACATTCGATCCCTCGTAAAACCTCTCCATGTGCTTCCTTATAGGCCTTACCATTTTCTTGGACAACAAGTCTTGCTAGCTTTTCATGATTCTCCGTTAGTAAGTAGTGATATTTGTATAAGATTCTCGCCCGTTTTGGAACGGGAGTACTTTTCCAAGCTTTAAATGCCTCTCTAGCGGCTTTTACAGCTAGGTCTACATCTTCCTTTGACGAAAGAGGCACACGTACTAATGTTTCTTTTGTCGCAGGATTCGGCACCTCTAGCGTTTCAGTTCCGAGTGCATCCACCCATTCTCCATTAATATAATTTTTTAGTAAAACAGTTTCATTTTTAACTACGGTCATAATTCGTACAGCCTCCTTATTGTAATCGTAAGATACGAAACTCTTAACCTATATGTTAATTATCCTCCAATTTGAAAATGCTTTCATTAGACATTCTGTAAAATAACTGCTTGTGATTTTTCCACATTTTGAATGATACCTTTGGACATCAAATACGCCTTTCGTATTTGCCGCCCGATTT